>JBAZRZ010000025.1:0-29115 GCA_041662685.1 Methanoregula sp. | reverse complement strand
ACGGGGCTGACTTGAAATCCCGTATATATCAGATCCAGATGAAGGAAATCTCATGTAAGAGCATTCTCGCGAACCTTGACAGGTTCATACAATTTGTTTGGAGCAAGGTTTTCTACAGAGCAAAAAAATTAAAGCAGGGTACGAAGGTGTTAGTAAACCTGTCAACAGTTGGATAATTATCTAACAGCACATCATTTTTTCCGGCGTGAGGGTCCGGAGACTGCACTCAAGGGTGGATTGAAAAATTTCAGGCAGGGGGTGAGGGGTCGATTGAAAAAAAAAATTGCGCTAACCGGATCCGGATTTTTTGCGTAATGGACATAACAAAAATGATCCGAAAACGTGCACCAAAAATGTGATCCCGTGTCCTGCTCAGGTACTTTCCATCATGGTTTTGATCAGGGTACTACTGATCGGAGACATCCTAAATTGTGGAATAACTTATCCCCACTTTTGGCCATAAGTTTCGTTGTCTCTCCGACTAGAGGTATGTTTTCACATTCCGGATTTCAGCGCAATAACCTCAACAGAATAGATACCAGCACCCATGAAAGGGTTCGGCGCAATTTTACCACACCCAATCCAGACAAAATCTCCACTATATGTCCACTATATGATCAGACAATCATCGGACCAGTCAGATCACACTCTATTATAGTGTATCAAACACCTCCCGCTTTTCTTACATATATAGAGTAGACACTCTCCCCACCTCCCGCAAATGTTCAGCGCGCATTTCAACACATATACAATATACCAAAACACACATTTCCCCATGAGAGTCATCCGGGCACCGAGCATCGGGCGGGCACACGAACAGGTCATCAAAATGATCTTAGAGAAAGGCTGGACCCTCCTGACGGAAGATGCCGAAGCAACAGTCGAATTCGAAGAGATCGCCATGCAGGTAGACACCCCACTTGCCGAACCCATGACAAGCCCGCACTCAAAACTCCAGCAGCGGTTCGTGGAACAGTACGCCCGGGACCTGATTCACGGTTCGCACGCCAACTTCGAGTACGATTACCATGGCCGGCTCTTTGATTGGGGCGAACGACTCGTCACCAAAGGCCAGCCGGTACATGTGGACCAGATCGCATACATAGTAGACAAACTCCGATCCCAGCCGGAGACCCGTCGGGCAGTAGCCATCACCTGGAACCCGGTCATTGATGAGAAACTCGATGACTGCCCCTGCCTCCAGCTCGTCCAGTGCGTAGTGCGGGACAACAAACTCCACATGCGGGTAGTCTTCCGGTCAAACGATATGCTCACCGCAGCCGGTGCCAACATGTACGCCCTTGTGCAGCTCCAGAAACATATCGCCGATCAACTTGGCATCACCTGCGGGACATACACCCACATCTCGCTTGTCCCGCACATCTATTATATCCGGGACATGCACGACATCGAACCCTTCTGCGGAAAAGACCAGTTCATCCAGCCAATCAAAGAAGTATGCCGCGCCTGCAGGGGATGCAGGCGGGCACAAAACGTATGAACAGGCACAAGCGGTCCGTCACTTTAATTAAGCTACAGCGGCAAAAAGTATGAGGCACATAGCCCGGTAGTGTAGCGGTCAATCATGGTGGCCTCTGGAGCCGCCGACAGCAGTTCGAATCTGCTCCGGGCTACTTCTTTTCGTGTATTTATTAAAAACTGAAACTGATCGGTTCTGTCCGATTCTGCAATACTCCTTGCGCAGGTTAAAAAAAAAGTTATGCGATCAGTGCGGGCAGGATACAACAGATAAAAATTGCACTGAACGTACCAGCCCCGCCAATGCTTATTTCAGGAACTTCAAGATCCCTCACACGGTAGAGCTGAGCGATGTTTCCGCCAAGCAAGGTCCCGATAGTCCCGCTCACAAATGCCACAACCGTTGCCGAAATGCCGGCACCGCCAAACAGGAGCATCTCCATGAGAAGTGCGGTAAGTGCCGGTAGGAGCAGGGGCACACCCAGGCCCACGCCAGGTACCGGACGCGTTGCAACAAAAGTGACGAGTGCAACAATCAAAATCCCTGCACCCACCGGCACCAGCAGAGATGTGCTGGTGATCGATACTGCCTGGTACAACAGGTAGAGCGATATGCATACCGGCAGAATCGCACCCCCAAAATTGCTTGAGACCAGTGTCTCCCAGACCGGGTCAGCCGGCCACGGTGAATCTGAACCAAACACGGCAGAAATATCAGGAGATATCCGGACCATGTCACGCTTGATCCTGTACAGCGGGATATTTACATAACTCCCAAAGAGCATGAGCAGGACAACAGCAATGGCCGAGATCCAGGAAAAACCCAGTTCGGTAAATGCGGCCCCGATCATCCCCAGGAGAAGCAGCGGGATAAGGACAATGATCAGCCCGACAACAAGGAGAATTGCAAGCACCGAGAGCACCCCTGCAGAGATAAAACGGATACCACCAGCCATGATACTCCCTCATACTTCCGGTTTTGTGCAGACAATCGCTGCGTGATCCTGGTGGTAGGGTGCAAGCCAGAGGCTTTCCTGCACCTCAAATCCTGCTGAAATGAGCGCATCCACGGTCTCCTGGAAGACAACGTCCGGCTCTTTCCGGACATCGACACTCCGGGTCTTGAGCATAAGGATCATATGCCCACCGGCACGCAGGAACACAGAGTTCCGGATCGCAATCGTTGCCTGATCCGGCTGGGCAACATCCTGGTAAAGAAGGTCCACAGTTTCAACCAGTGGGGCATACTGTTCCGGGCGGGTTGCATCCGCCATAATCGGCACGATATTTTTGCGGCGACGGGCCACTTCCAGAAGATCCTGCATAGGGCGGGGCGCAAACTCTATGGCATACACCACATCGGCATAATCGGCCACATGCGAAACCGTAGTCCCGTTTGCAGCACCGAGATAGAGTACCCGGGTTTCCGCAGTGATCTCCACACCCGTTCCCTTATGATAGAGTGCAGAAAGTTTGCTGCGAAACGGATCCCATACCCGCGCGTTACCCAGCATACGTTCACTGTACACGCCACCCTCGCCCTGAGATACCAGCACATCATCGATCCAGATCATGATTCATTCTCCTTCCCGGGCACTTTTTCGGTCACTTTCCCGGTAACATTTCCGGTCAGATCGATACGCGCTTGGGCAGATTCGAGGAATACCGGGTCCGCGACCCCCCGGTAGTGGTCGATACGCGCTGCAATTGCCAGTTTTCCCGCAAGCACACGGGCAACCTTGCCGCGACATTCCCGGGGTGCATTGTGCACCCGCCGGTGCTGGAAGATGATCCCGTGCTTGGGGGACGGTGACTTTGTCCGGAGATGGGCAAACAGGGCTGTCCGCGCACCGAGCACCTGGATGGCACTGGCAGGCATGCGGGATAAATCCTCAAGTCCCCCGGCATTCGCCATGAGCCGGGCAGCAACCAGTCCCCCGATCAGTGCGCTGGTATTCGGCATCACGTCATTTGCCCGTCCCGACACTGCTTTTGCAAGTTCTGTACGGGTGGCAGAAAGGCGCTCGATCTCCCCGGCTACAAAGGATAGCGCACCACGACTTTTCTCGCGGATGTTCTTTACCAGAATATGCGCAGGCGTTTTGCGACATTTCCGGGTGAAAGTCGGGTGCCTGAGCTGGTACCACTCAACCGCTCGTTCGATGAGCAGGTTGATGACCGTGTCCATCTCATCAAGAGTTCTCACCATCTGGAGCAGTTCGGCATCCTTACCGGAATACTGCTGGCGGATATCGCGATCCGCAGCAACAAAACAGACCTCGCGGAGCTTTGCAATATAATCCGCACGGTCACGGCACGCGCCGCATGCTAACGCGGTCTCCCATGTAAGAGGGATAAATGGATCCATACTAGTGCGAATCGAGCGGACGCGGTCAGCTTTTGCCGGCGCATCACCACCGGATGGCGTACACTGCCCATCCTCCACATCCCCGAACCAGTAGGATCGCATAGTAGAAAGATAAGGGGTGCGAGCCCGTATAAAACCATAGATCAGCCCGGTCATCCCAAGGGCGCGAGAAGGTGCAGGCAGATTCGGGTTTATGGATCAGACCCCTGCAATACCAAACGAGTAGAGCATCACCGGGATCATGATCGCGCCCATACAGTACATCCTCGGCACATTCACCAGATGCGGCACCAGTCCGAGCGCAGTTGCAAGGAGCAGGATCAATGCGCCGAATGGCCACGTCAGGACAAGACATAAGGTGATGATAAACACGATAACCGCACGGTTCAATAACCACGCATCAATTCCATTGAGATTATGCGCATATTGGGAGAGCCACACGGTAATGACATACGCAGCAACGGCCGCAAGCACACCAAAGAGCGCGGCAAGCCCGATAAAGGCATTGGAGGTGTTCGCTGCATTCGTAGCAAGGATGTACGCGCGGCGATCCTTGTCGTACCCGATCACTGACGCGAGCACGCCGTTTGCCGATGCCGTGGAAAGGCCGGGCAGCCACCCGACTGCAACACCAGCCGCCGTTCCCAGCACTGAGCATTTTACGACAGTCCGATCTTCAATGCGTATCCCTTTGAACTGCTGAACGGGCATCTTTCTCTGCGAGGAGGTGAGAAGCACCGAGATACCGAACAGCCCGGTGAGCAGCGGCATGAGGATCGCACTGCCACCCGCAAGCGTATGCCAACCGAGAAACGCATAGTGGAGCGAGAATGCCCCTAGCAGACCGGATACTACACAGATACCAAAAGCCCAGCCCAATGCCTCGCTGGTGACGATCATATACCCAACCGACGCAATCAGAAGGATGCCGATCCACCAATCAAAGTATGACTGGAGCGCTGGGAGCAGTAAAAAACAGAGCACCGAAAGCGGCACCGAATCATAGCACAGGCGCTCCCGAGTGCGGCGATCCGCACGGCTTCCTCGCCATTGCCTTCAAGGCAGAGTGCATGGGCGGGCAGTACCGCAAGCGAAGTGTCGGCATCAGGGATACCCAGGGATGTGCTGGGGATCGCATCAACAAACGTGTGCGTGATGAGTGCGGCAAACATCGCACCTGCAAGCGCTACCGGTCCGAGGAGAGACAGGAGCGCTACCTGCATGCTTAAGAGCACGCCGGCAAGGGTGTTGGCATGTACCACGGGGATGATCCCGTTGATCGTGCCAAGAATCACGCCAATCAGGACACCCAGCAGGATCTCTATCATTCACTAGAGATACGGGAGAGTGAACATAAATTCACCGAAATGCATATCATAATATCAAACAGGGGCCATGAATCCGTAATGAAGATCGCAGTCACCCGTCTTTTGGGAAAGGAGAAAAGCGATGCTGCACGCTGTGCAAAGACCGGGCATACCTGCTACAGCGTCCACCCGCTCCGCTCTGAGCTGCGTGAAACGGAGATCACGGCATTCGTAAAAGGGATTGAACGCAATGAGTTCGACTGCATCTTCTTCACAAGTGCCCTCCCGGCAAAAATTATTGCCCCACTCATTAAGAAGGGTCCACGCGTGATTGCAATCGGACCCCAGACGGCAAAGGAACTGGAGCAATCGGGTATCAGGTGTGAAACGCTCCCGGGTTTCTACTCCCGGGACTTCGTGCCCTACCTTGGCTACTGGATCGTGGGGAAACATATCGGCATCCCCCGCGCCGATGTCCCGAACCCTGCACTCCTTGATGCGATAACTGCCGCAGGGGGGATTGTCCATGAGTTCCGGTGTTACGGGCTTGAACCCACCGGGGAGACGCTCTCGTTAGATACTGCGGATGCAATTCTCTTTACCAGCGCCATGTCATATACCAAAGCAATGTGGACGCCACGCAAGGATTTGCTCGTAATGGCAATTGGCGACATAACAGCAGCTGCCATACGCACGGGAGGCACCGTACCTGCGGTCGTAGGTGACGGTTCCCTTGAAGGAGCCTTGGCAGCACTGAATAATTATCTCGACAATAACCGGAGTGCATAACATGGAATCACCGATTGCGGATACTGAGCAGAAAAAGAAGGCGGTCTTATGGAAAGGTGCGGGCATCATCGTAGTGGACAAAACACCGGGTCCGTCAAGCCATGAGATCGCCGCGTGGGTGGGACAGATGCTTGGTTGTGAGGTCGGGCACTCCGGCACGCTCGATCCCCAGGTGTCCGGGTTACTCCTCATCATGCTCGGCAACGCGGTGCGCCTTGCCCCACTCCTCCTTGCGCACGACAAGGAGTATATCTGCCTGATGCGGCTGCATGGCGATGTCGACCCTGCCTGTATTCAGAAGATGGGAGAGGAGTTCACCGGCAGGCTCTACCAGCGCCCACCACGGAAGAGCGCGGTGAAGCGCAACCTCAGAATCCGCACCATCCATAAACTCGAGATCCTCAGTATTGAGGGAAGGCTCGTCCTCTTCCGGGTGAATTGCGAGGCAGGCACCTACATCCGCTCACTCTGCCACCACATGGGGTTCGCGCTGGGCGTGGGGGGGCACATGCAGGAACTGCGCCGCTCCCGCTCCGGGATATTTGATGAAACGACCATGCACACACTTCATGAACTGAAGGACGCCTGCGTGGCAGCAGAAGCCGGCGATCGGACGGCCCTTGAATCCATGGTGATGTCGGTCGATGCCGCAGTGCCAGATCTTCCGGTCGTTATTGTGCGCGATACCGCAATCGATGCCATATGCAGGGGTGCAGTGCTTGCAGGTGTTGGGGTGATCAGCTGCGATGAATTTGGAAAAAACCAGACCGTTGCAGTCCTCTCCCAGAAACGCGAATTTGTCTGTCTCGGTAAGGCACTCGTCCCATCTTCGTCATTCAAGCCCGGGGAGACCGGGCTGGTAATTGCACCAACAGCGGTTTTTATGAAGCCGGGTACCTATTCCCGGGGCTGGACAAAGTCCGATAAGCCAGTATCACACGAGAAGAAACCTGCGAAAAAACCGGTCTCAAAACCTGCCAGAAAACCCTCCCCCAAATTCCAGAGAAAGAGATATCATTAAAAAAATACCCGCATACAGATAGGATACACTTTTTGCTGAGGTAGTCTAGCGGTAGGGCGCAGGCCTGGAAAGCCTGTGGTGCGAAAGTGCCTCGGGGGTTCAATTCCCCCCCTCAGCGCTTCATCTGATTTTTGGATTTTGTTATTTCTTTTTCAAAGGGGGGTACCTCCCCACCCTTATGTTAAGGGAACCCGGCGTGCCTACTCGTTTACGAGAACACTGCTGACCGGGCTTCGCACACCTGAAGATCCACACGAAGCAATGGGTTAACAGGTGCGAAAAGAAGTGCGTTACTCGCAATCGGGTAGGGGGCTGAGGGGTACCACCACCCCCACCTTAAATTTTCCGGGGGGGCCCCCATAGGATTTTTTAAAAAAATTATTGAACAACTCACGCAATTTTCTTTCGCAGACTGACAATCCCAAACAGCGCCCGTACCACCGGGATTCTCTTGAGGATCTCGTAGCAGGCAAATGTCAGCAGGAAACTGAAGATCACAATGGCCAAAAACTGATCACCACATAATAGGCAATTGCCACCAGCATTACCTGGTGAATAATATACACCGGATACGATGCCGCACTCATATAGGCTGCAAAGGTGTTGGTAAAGTCAAGCAGGTGCCTGCCTGCTCCCATGAGGGCAAGAACGCCGGTCCATCCGGTTAAAACATAGAGAGGGGAACTCCCCCAGAATACTTCGTAATGCCCCAGGATCATTCCGTAAGTCCACATCACCCCGATTGTCAGGACAATCCATGCAGCCAGGAGAACTGCCCAGTACTTTTCCACCATCGCCTGGACCGAATCCATCGCAAACAGGTAGTACCCGATGAGGAACATGGCGAAATACGACAAAAAAGAATATCCTGTCACATTGACACCGGCAAAGTTCAGGAGCCAGACCGGAATAAATAAAAGACAAAGAACCGGAAGACGTACGTTGTCGGGATTGAGGTGAAGTCCTGCCCGTCGCCGTCCAAGCAGGATCACTCCGAGTGCCACCACGGAGATGATAAACAGGAAGAGGATAAACCAGAGGGGGTCAACGCTGAAATCTCCCATAATTCCGCTCGGCGGATCCTGAATGCTGTGAATTGAGCTGAAGAAATGCACAAACGCATCGGCAAAGCTCCCGGTGTAGCCCGTGTGGAATTTCAGGGCATAGTATGCAATAACGGGGCAGATGAGAACCAGTCCTGCAAGGAACGGAACAAGGAGTTTTGTGACACGTTCTTTCAGATACACAAGAGGCGTACGCTCCTGTAACGCAAATTTCGTACTCAGTCCTGCAATACAGAATAGCAGCGGCATGATCCAGGGCTCAACAGAACCCGTGAGCAGATGTGCAGCCGTTGACGGGTAATCAGAAGAAACATAATAGCCGTACCATCCTGCGCAAAATACGAATGCGGCGTGGAATGGGAAGAGCATCAGGATACACATCCACCGCAGATTGTCAATATAATGCAATCGGACCATGAACTATTCTATTATGTAATCCTTTGAAAGAATACTATTCCGATTTTATTTTTCTCAAAAAAAATACCGGTTCGTTGCATGTATAGAGAATTAATCCTCATAAAAACAAAATAGAGAGAATTATCAGACAATTTTGTCAAATTTAATTTTTTTAAGAAATCACCATTGATTGAGTGTTATTTAAAAAAAAAATGACCCGGGGATCTGTTACTTCAACACTTACCACCAAATGCCCGTCCCACTTCGAACGCCTTTACGTTGATCTCCACGGTCTTTTTCGGCACAAGGCGCCGGACAGCCTCAAGCAGCGACTCGGGTGTGAGGGGGATGGATCCGGATACAGCGCCCAGCATCACCACATTCTGGGAAAGCGGGCTTCCCGCTTCGGTCGCCATTTTATCCGCATCGAGCAGGCATAACGGGTTCTTTTTCAGCGCTGCAATAATCTCATCTTCCGTTGGCGCGACAATCTTTTGTGTGTACACCGATGTGGGAAGCACAAGGTGGTTGTTCACGACAATCCGACCCTCTTTTTTCAGATAATAGGAGTAGCGGAGGGCTTCTAAGAGATCAAACGAGATCATGAGATCCGCCTGCCCGGGAGAGATCAGGGGACCGAACAACCCATCGATCCGTATGTGACTCTCCACGGAACCGCCGCGTTGGGCCATACCGTGCGTCTCTGCTCCTTTGACCGGTCTCCCTTCGATCAGGCAGGCTTCCCCAAGAATATTGGAAGCAAGGATTGTTCCCTGTCCCCCGATTCCCACCATCAGGATATCGAAACTTCCGCTCATTTCTTACCCTCCCGGCCGATTGCCCCTACAGGACAGAGCTGGACACAGACCGCACACAACTGCCGCAACCGGTACAGGTTTCAGCGTCAACCTGATACCGCCCGCGCTTAATACCAGCGCGGCGCGCAGTGATCACGCACATCTGCTTGGCGATGATTACCTTGACGCCGGTGCGTTTCTTTGCAGCCTCAAGGACATTGATCATGCCGGTAAGATCGTACGGGTCGATGGTCTCGACAAAACTGGCACCGCAGGAACGGCAGATCGCATCGAGCGAGATTGGCGGGCTTTGAACATCACATGCCGTAATGCCGGTGTTCGGGTTTGGCTGGTGTCCGGTCATCGCCGTGATCCGGTTATCGAGGATCACAACGGTCATATTCGCACCATTGTAGACTGCGTTCATCAGGCCTTGGATACCCGTGTGGAGGAACGTGGAATCCCCGATCGTGCAGATCACATCGCGTGGTTCACCGGAATGAGCAATACCGCTGCCAACGGTGATTGAGGCCCCCATGCAGATCGCGTGGTATCCACTGCACCGAGCTGAAGCCCCAGCGTGTAGCACCCGATGTCACTGGGATAGATCGCATCTTTGAAGACTTTTTTAATCGCGGGCTGCTTCTCGTTGAGTTTCTTGTGGAGGATGCGGGTGTGGGCCGGAATCACCACATACTGGCGCGGATCCTTATGGAACTCTCCTTTCCGGGTACTGGGGACGACTGCTCCCAGCGTCACATCTCCCTTCGAGTGACAGATGTGGGTTGTCGGGCGGAATATGACCGGCAGTCCGAACTCCTCGGAGAGCCTGAATGCCGCAGGGATCATATCATGCGCTTCCTGCACGCTGGCAGGATCAAGACAGGGCACCCGCGCGAAGTGGGCATAGCACCAGGTATCCTGCTCATTCTGGGAACTGTGCGCGAACGGATCATCCGCACTCATAATCACAAGACCACCGGTAACACCGGTGTAGGCGCTGGTCATCAATGGATCCGCAGCAACATTGAGCCCCACATGCTTCATCGTGCAGAGTGCGCGGATGCCGCACCACGCAGCGGCAAGGGCATTCTCCAGCGCCACTTTCTCGTTTACCGACCATTCAAGGTAGTATGCCCGATCCGGTTGCATCCGCAGCACATCGACGACTTCCGATGATGGCGTACCGGGATAGCCGCTCACAAAATCCACACCGGCTTCAATACAAGCGTGGGCAATCCCTTCATTCCCAAGGAGGTATTTTCGTTCCATGATCCCGTTTCCGTACTATTACCGTGATTTTTCTGCACATATCCCTATCTGAATATTCCTCTGATTTGTACGGGTGATTCACAACCTATAAAAACTCTGATGGAGTAGTTATTAGGGTAATTAAGGCAATCTTTTGGGCCCGTAGCATAGCCCGGTGGTGCGCCCGGCTGATAACCGGGAGGTCATGTGTTCGAATCACATCGGGCCCATCCAGCGCAATTCGTTTTAGTGTTTTTCCACAATCCCTCGCGCAGACGGGGAATATTTGGCCTCATTTCAAGGCCAGGGTTTTTTCAGGTTTTCATTTTCGTACTTCGCATAGTGTCAACGGACAGATAAAACACCAGGACATGCACCACCACAGGTCAAAATTATTACGGATTTGTGAACACTCCTGCGGCACGAAAATCTGACATTAGGGAATGCACAGAAGCAAAAAATGAATTTCGAAGGGTAATTACTCTTTTCTGGCAAAAACATACCCGATCACTTTATCGAGCGCTTCAATCAGTGCCTCTTCACCCTCAAGGTAATCGTGGAGTGCACGGTAGAGCATGAACAAGACATCATACCCATAATGCTCAATTGCGGTCTTTGCATCGATCGGGTTCAGGAATGAATCTGTAAGAAAACCATCAAAACTGTACATTAATTCAAATATTTTGCCTTCATCGGATAACCCGCAGAACTGATCGGTGATCTGTTTCTGGGGATTATCGGGGCGGAATGCAGCAGGTTCGGATTTTCCGAGAATGATCATCTTCCTGGGATAATACATGGGATCGTAAATTTCACCCTTGGTGTCCTGTTTGCCCATTTTAAGCATATTGAGACCAACGGTTTTTACGACAGGTATGGCAGATTTTGCCATACGGGCAAGGAGTTTTGCATCGTTCTCTTTGACCTTAACCGAAAGCTCGGCAGTCTTCCCCCGGTTGTTTTCGATCTTCTCTATGAGTTTTTCAAACCCGGTTTCAATTTCATCCATTGCAATCACCTGAACCGAAGCGCAATCGTGCGAAGGTTAAGACCTGTTTATACTACGGCTATAAAACCACTTGTTTCTGGATTGGCAACCCGTTCCGCAGGGCCAGTTACCATACAGGTGTTGATACGCACTGTGTTGGCACCATATGCAGATCCAGACCCGACAATTATGCTTCCCTTCTTTTTTTTAAAAATCCCGATACGTTTTGCGGGGTCGCCTGGATCATATCGAAATCAGTAGGATTGGATAAGAGGCGCCGTTCATTCAGCGATTTCAGCCAATCGGTACTTGCGGTACGGTCGCAATTGTTCCCGGAACGTTTCACCGGAAAGGAACTGCCAGATCCATTGAACACATTCGGATAACACATTCGGATTTCATGCCGTATTTCCCCCGGTTTTTCACGGGATCGTCCATTGTCCAAGCACAACGCTTAACCAATGGCACCCATAAAATGTTTACCATGGTGAGAATCGGGCTGCTTGGCTGTGGCAATATCGGGCATATCATCGCACAGCATGCGGGCAGTTTTGAGATAACAGCCGTATTCGACAAGGTTCTGGAACGGGCTGAGGAGATCGCAGCCCTGTCAGGTGCCCGGGCATATGAAAATTTTGAGGAGTTTATTACTGCTGACATAGATAGCGTTGTCGAGGCAGCATCAGTAAACGCCGTAAAAATCTATGCAGGAGTGGTTCTCTCCCACAACAAAAATATGGTGATCATGAGTGTCGGTGCACTTGCTGATCCAAGGTTCCACGAGGAGATTCGGACCAAAGCGCTGGAATCAGGTCAAAAAGTCTACATCCCCAGCGGGGCGATATTCGGGCTCGATAACCTGAAGATCGGCAGGATCTCAAAGTTCAAAAAACTCCTGCTCAGGACAACAAAAAGCCCGAAATCCCTAGGTATTGCTGCTGATTCCCGCAGGATGCTATTCTCCGGAAAGGCCAATGAATGCATCAAGGCATTTCCGAAAAACGTCAATGTCTCGGTTGCCATGAGCCTTGCAGCAGGACAGGATACGGACGTGGAACTCTGGATAGATCCCGCAGTTGACCGGAACGTGCACGAGTTATTTATTGAAGGGGATTTTGGCGAAACCTATGTCAAAGTAACCAATTTCCCCAGCCCGGACAACCCGGCAACAAGTTACCTCGCGGCCCTTTCGATCCTCTCACTTCTTGAAGATCTCAACAGTCCGATTGTGGTAGGAACATGATTTCGGCGTATTGGTGAAGACATGGTATCGCTCGATTACCTGCTACGCTTTATCGATGAAGATACGCCATTCAGGGATGTGACATCAGAAACCGTCATTCCTGACATGCGCTGTCGTGCAGAGATCTCTTCCGAGCAGGAGGGCATCATTGCAGGACTCTGCGAAGCAAAAATGCTCTTTTCTCATTATGATGTAACGGCAGAGCAGGTCGTTCATGATGGCGAAACGGTAAAAACAGGTGGTACTCTCCTAGTACTTAATGGAGATGTAAAAAAGATCCTGCTGATTGAGCGGACTGCACTCAACATCATCGGGAGGATGAGTGGCATTGCAACCCGAACACGGGAGATGGTCAATGCCGTATCGCAGCAACACGGAAAACCTGTCCCGGGTTCAGGGCGCTTGACAAGAAAGCGGTGGTGATCGGGGGCGGCGATCCCCACCGCGAAAGCCTGAGTGACGGTATCCTCATCAGAGATAATCATCTGGCACTGGTTTCCCTGACAAATGCCATCGCTGCTGCTAAAAAGGCCACACTCTATAAAAAGATCGAAGTGGAAGTCGAATCAACGGCTGATGCCCTGCTGGCTGCATCCGAAGGTGCCGATATTATCCTGCTCGACAACATTAATCCCGGGCTGGTGAAAACCACGCTCGATGCACTCATAGAGAAGGGGTTACGGGATCGTGTCATCATTGAACTTTCCGGGGGTATTGAACCCAAAACGCTCCGCGATTTTGCAGCATTGGATGTTGATGTCATCAGCATGGGTGCCCTCACTCATACGGTCAGGAATTTTTCCGTAAAACTGGAGATTCAACCGGAATAATACTCTGCAATTTCGCCTTCTGGTAGATGCAGGACTCATTTTTTCTCTATTGAGGAATTGAGAAAATTCAGTTTTTGTTCTTAAAAAGAATCCAAAAACGCCAAGGGAAAACCTTAATCATGCGACATCACGTATCGATGGCTATTGAGGTAGGACAATGGGCGATGCTGGATTGTCAGTTCCTGAAAATGAAGTCCCAAAATAGGATCCCGTCATTGTCGAAGAACGGCGTAAGGGGCGGGTAAAAGAATTTATCAACCTTTTACTGGATGACAATCTCCATTACCGTTGGAAGGCAGCAGAGGCGCTGGGGGATGATGGGATGCATCGGCGGTTGAACTTCTCATAAAAGTCCTTAACGATCCCTACGTTGATGTCCAGTGGCTTACTGCAAAATCGTTGGGTAAAATTGGCGATATTCGTGCTCTTGAGCCCCTGATTGCGGCACTGAAAGCCGAGGACAAATGACTTCGCCTGGGTGCAGCATGGGGACTGGGGAGACTTCACGATCCACGGGCAGTTGAACCACTTCTCGCACTTCTTCGCGATACAAAAAAAGGCGTCCGGAAAAATGCAGCCTGGGCACTGGGAAATATTGGTGACGAACGAGCCATTGAAGGACTCACCGGGTCACTAAAAGATCCCGATGAGGATGTTCGTGAAGCTGCACAGAAAGCACTGGTAGCCATCAACATAAAGAAACTAAAAACATGCTGATTTTTCGGCCATAGAATAAGCACAAAACACACCTAAATGATCTGCGCGGGTAAGATATATTCACACACAAATGATTAAACACTGACTATCTTTACTTCAACATTCGCCGGATAACCGTACGACTACCCCGGCTCTTGTGCTTTCGTTCACAACAGGTCTGCGGTACGCTATCTGCAATTCTTTCCTATTTTACAAAACGGATATCATCGGCAGAATTCACCATAATCTCTTTTTTCCCGCGATAGGTCTCGACAATCCCATACACCGAAATATTCTCTCCTTTCTTCACGGTGAGATCGTGGGCAGCCTGAGCCGGGATAAAAATGGTAAGATTGTTGATTTGCAGGGTCATATGTCCGCCGGTCTGGGTCAGAGCAACCTGCTCGATAGTGCCTTCAAGGTGTACCAGTTCACCATCTGCCGAATTGTTCGTAAACGGTTTGGAAAACGGCTGTTTCCCCAGTGAGCCCAGAATCAGGTGCGCTGCTATCACAGCAACCGCAACACCTATCAACAGCAGGACCGACACCCGTTCCTGGCGCTCGAACATAGGGGAGTATTAAAAATGAGGGTTTAAATTACCGATAGATTGATGTGTTAACAATGTTAACATTTTGACCATGTATGCTACAACATTACCCCCATCATCAAAGACGGTGCTGGAGATACTGGACAATGGTGGCGCAATGACCCACAAAGACCTCGTATCGCGAACAAACCTGGCGCCACGAACTGTGCGGTATGCCTTAAAGAAACTCAAAGAACGCAACCTCATCATTGAGAAGTTCAACTTCCGTGATGCACGCCAGATCATCTACCAGAACCGGACTGAACAGGCAGCTAAGTCACAACCCGCGTGTGTATGACAAAGCATACCTGTACCCTGATGCACTGCGACACGATGGTCAGGAATCTCCTGCCCCCCATGAGAGCGGAGATGGTGTCCCGGCTTATCCAGAGACAGGGGCTCAGCCAGAGCGATACTGCAAAACGGCTTGGGGTAACACGGGCAGCAGTCTGCCAGTACATGAGCCGTAAGCGGGGTGCGGGCGAAGTGGTATTGTCAGCAGAACTTGATTCAATTATTGATCGCTGGGCACTTGCCGTAGTCACCGGAGAGAGCGATATCAACCTGTGTGACGTGTGCCAGTGTGCACTCAAGAAATCCTAAAAAAGTGTTGCATCTGAACACCTGTTTTTCGAGAGCAGAGTGTTGTGCAGAGATCAAGAGTCTCTTTTAGTCCGCTTCCACAAGGGGTGTTCAAACTTTACCGGATATACCTGCAGTAGTAGATGATGAGCAGCAGCAGGATTACGACAACCACCATGACGATTTTCAGATAATCGGTTTTCGGTTCCGGGGATGTCACTGAACCGTTCCAGTCATCTTCAAACACACTGAGGAAATACCGGGCAACCCCCGGATGATCGATGATAACTCTCGCCTCCCGGTTGAAATGGGGGGAGTTGCTGTTCCAGGTGATGCTGCTCACCAGAACACGCTGCCCGTCAACAATCACACCCTTGTTGTGGATCTTCTCCAGATTACTTGCCGCAAGATCCGCACACCGCCCTTCGAGCGGGATCTGCTCGGTTGTCCCGATGCGGGTGATAAGGGCGGCCATCTCATCGTTATCCTTCTCGTCTTGGATATTATACCAGTACAAGTCCAGCAGCACCCTTACATGGACTCCGCGCCGGGATGCGTTTATCGCAGTTGCGAGATACGGGTTTAGGGTGAGGGGCGTTTCGTTGGTGATATATGCCTGTTCGATCTCGATGCTCGTATGCGCTGACTGTATCAGATCAACGATCTGGTTACTGATATCAGGTGCAAGAACCGGGCTGACCGTAGCACCCGAAAAATGTGCGGGTTTGAATTTTACATCATGTTTACCTGCGGGTGCCGTTTCGGGATTTCCCGTAGTGCCGTTTATGGGGATAACCGAAGGCCCGCTGGAATCGGTCTGGTACACCGTTGAAAAATATTCCGCGAGCACTGGATCCTCCATATACACCCCCCATCCGCGATTGCTTGTGTAACCCGCTGGGGGAAACCCGCTGTACTTGAAATTCTCACTCGTGAGAAGGATCGCCCGGTGATCGATCACCACATATTTGGCATGATCATAGCGATAGGGCGGATGAACATCTTTGCCGGAGGCCATCTGGCGAACGAGTATCCCACCTGCGTTCATCCTCCCGATCGTGGATTTCTCTTCCGGACTTATACCTCCTACGGGCCCTCCCTCGACAAGAACCGAAACATTCACTCCCCGCCCCCGTGCTGCAATCAGGGAATCGACCATTGCGGGACTGGAAAATTCATAGACATTGAGCAGGATCTCATCCGATGCATGATCCACAGCATAGGTGAACGTCTCACTGGAACTGTCCGGTGAGACAAAAGTGGGGACGTTCACATTCAGGTATGTTGCGGGTACGAACCGGGATTGCCCGATCATGAGGGGGTGGGGATCCCAAGCCCCGTTCTCGAAATAATGGACCTGCCCTTCGCGGGGTTTGACATCCTTTGGCCATGCGACACGCTGGATCAGCACAGGGCCTTCATACAACAGCAGTTCGTCTCCGGTGTTCGCAAGACGGAGCAGATCACCATTGATCACGTTGGGAACAACCGGTGAGTAGTCCAGCCATTCGAAATTTGGCAGCGTTCCATGACTTTGCAGAAATGCCGGTCCACTGCGGGCGACCGTCAGGGTGCCACTGATACGGGTACCCGGGGGAAAATGGAACCCGCCCCTTCCATCGGATATGGTAATTCCATCCAGCGATCCGCTCCCGGATAACACTAGGTACTCATCCATGTCATCGTGAAGGTACGGATCGGGACAGAATTCAGTAATCCTGATAGCGGTACCTGCATGCACCATACCCGCGATGAACAGGAGAGAAACGATAAGCAGGCAGAACCGTCGCATTAAGACTGTAGTATCTCCATCCCCCTTTTATAATCTGGCGATATAATTCTCCGGATAAATGGTGCTGACAGGAAAATCATTTCGAAATCCACGAGCCCCCCTGGTAGTGAAACTGGGAGGAAGCCTGCATCACCGGGTTCCGGAGATCGTGCCATTACTGTGCAAATCCGAGCGCCCGCTTCTGGTTGTTCCCGGAGGGGGAATATTTGCCGATGCTGTAAGGATGGCACGGGTAGCTGATGATGCCGCACACTGTATGGCGATCGCTGCTATGGAGCAGTATGGCTGGTTTATCGCATCTCAGGGAATGGAGACAACAGATCGTCTCAGTGTGCCGGAAAAAAGCGCAGTCTTTCTGCCCTATACCAGCATGAGACTGCGCGATCCCCTCCCCCATTCATGGAACATCACCTCAGACTCCATCGCCGCATGGGTTGCAGCGGAACTGGGGATGGAACTCCTCATTCTCAAATCGGTTGACGGGATCTCCCTTAACGGAATACTTCAGGAACAAGTAACCATACCCATTGAAAATGATGTGGTAGATCCATTTTTCATCCCATTTGTCCTGAAACACCGGATAAAAACTACCATTATCAATGGAAAATCGGGCGATAGTATAGAAAAAATTTTGAAAGATGAACCGGTTCCATGCACCCGGATCGGTATAACTTTTTAAAGGTTCCAAAAGAGATACTATAGGAATCCTTGGAGGAACTATAATGTCAGGTAAAAAATGTACATCCTGCAGTGCTCCGCTTGCAGTAGAGGGCGCAACAGAATTCGGGTGCCCCGCATGCGGTTTTGAGATCAACCGGTGTTACCGGTGCAGAGAACAGAGCATCACCTATACATGCCCGAAATGTGGATTTGGGGGACCATAAGGCATGGGAAGTGTGGCCATCATTATGCGGGTGATGCCGGATTCGCCCGATGTCGATCTTGAACAACTCAAGAAGGCGCTCAAAGCAAAACTGCCCGGTATCCAGGACATGCAGATAGAACCAATCGGATTTGGCTTAAAAGCGATCAAGCTTGCCGCAGTTGTCAATGACTGTGGGGGCGAGACAGATGCAATCGAGAAGTCCCTCAATGAGATAGCAGGCGTTGAGCGGGCAGAGATCATTGAAGTGACACTGAACTAAAAGAAGTCAGTTCATCTCTTTTTTTTGTCTTATTCTTCAAGAGACGTCATAACATCCAGGGTGATTGCCCGTATTTTTTCAACGGATTCACGGAATGCAATTAATTCTGATTCATCGATCCTGATCGAGATGGGAAAAACCCCGTGACAATTCACACGGGCAGGTACACCGATGCATACACCCCCCTCGCTGACACCATGTACTTCCTCTTTGGTATAGGCAGACACGGTCAGAATACGGTTTTCATCACTGAGCACGGTCTTTACCAGCGAAGCTATCACCTCTCCGGGCCCATAGACCGTTGAACCCTTGTTTTTTATGATCTCTTCACCGCTGGTCTTTACAGAGTGAATAATTTCCTGAACCGGCAGGTGAGAAAATGTCGGCAGGTTCGAGAGCTTAATACCCCCGATGGATGTCGCAGACCAGAGCGGAACAAGGCTGTCACCATGCTCCCCGATAATGCGCGTGTGGACTTCGCTCACATGCACCTTGAAGTATGCAGCGATCAGGGATTTTAAACGCATTGAATCCAAGTGCGTTCCCAACCCGAATACCTGGCTTGGTGGCAGGCCCGAGCACTTCAGGGCAACACAGGTCATCACATCGACAGGATTTGTTACCATCAGAATCATGGTGGCCGGTGCAACGGCACCGATTGTCCGGGCAAGCGGTGCGATAACCTTTGCATTTCCCACGGCGAGATCCATACGATTCTGTCCGGGTATTCGCGGAGCACCTGCGGTAATAACAACAACCGCAGAACCGGCGGCATCTTTTAAATCGGTTGTCCAGTTGACCTCGACATCCGTTCCCCGTGCGGCGAATGAATCGATAAGATCCTGGGTTATACCCTTTAAAAGAGACTCGCGCCCTTCCCGCCCGTGGAGCAGGATCTCACTGACATGAGGGATCGAAGAAATTGTATGTGCGGCAAACATCCCCACATTGCCAGTCGCCCCGATGATGGTCACTTTTGCCATGATAATCGTAAATAGGGACGCGTTATCGGTCGACTGTACGTTACTACGTTTACCAAAGCATTCATCCTCCGCCCCGTTACCCCATGGGCGCCGAATGTCTACGGTGAGTCTGCTCCCTTCCGGGCCTGAACCGGTCCCCGCAGCAACAGGTCGCCATTCCCTCCGGAATATTGATACCTAGCCATCGACCTCATGGGACGAGGTTTCACAGTCAGAACGCACAGGCTCCCGCAGGCCGTTACAGCCTTCCTCAAACTTCGCCCCCCGCGTAACGACGGTTTCAGGTTACAAGTGACGCCGAACCACCCGGGCTAGTCCCCATATACCTTTGTGCACAGCTCAATAAAGGCTTTTTACCCGATCATCGAATCGCATCTGCAATTATGCGACGGTCCAGGAGAATCACGGAACAAATATATCCCCACCCACATGTTCTCCCCATTCTTTTTTTATATTCTGGATTCCCCGTGCATCCTTTTTATCGAATATATCAATAGCGGTAACCGGTGAACTCCCGGGTGGAATCACCACGTGGAGTTGCCTGAAATCACCTTGGTATATTTCGATTATCTGTTCTCCCTCTGTTTCAGCAATCTTGATGGGATTTTTGGTAACCGGGGGCTTTACCATGTCTTCCATCTGCTCGAATATCCTCACCTTGCTGACCTTGAAGTACTCCCGGTTCACTTCGAGATTGAAGGCTGACCAAAACGCCGAGGCATACCAGGCATCATTCATGATCACATGCGGCAAACCGAGACATGCAGCGGTCAGCCCAAGCGTCCCGACACCCGAACAGGCATCAATAAACAGCTTAGCCAGAGGATTTCCCACATATTGTTCCAGCGCCTGTATCTTTGGCGCGTATCCCCGTGAAAATTCGATATGGACCAGTGACTGCTGTTTGTACATGACAAGCGGCCCGCTCCGAAGGGGGAAGATGTCCGCCCTCACATCGCACCCTGCCAGAAGATCATACACTTTGGGCACTGAATTTAAGTCGGAACTTGCAAGCCCCGGGATAAAATTTCCGGTTTTTACCACCCCCGCAATTCAGGCACTTCACTCATAAGCCGTTCTGCGGTCTGTTTTGTCGCTTTCTGGGTCAACAACACAAGGGATTTGCCAGAAAGAAATGGCGGGCGCTCCATAGGAAATCCCGGGTGTACAAGGGGTGAACCCACTGCTATCAACGGTGCGGTGGGTTTCATATCCCCTTCTTCTACCATGATCACGTAGATATGGGCAAACACCTCATCGATAAACCGTTTCCCGCAGGAGCAGGGCAGGGCATATTCGAGTGTTGGGAGCGGGGCATGTTTGTCCAGCACGCGGGCACTACAGTCTGCACAGAGGCGGAACAGTGAAGGGAGTGTGGCAAGAATATCTTTTGCTGATCTGACACAGTCCGTCGGGCAGACAGGGCACTTCATTATGCTCCCTTTGTGCTTCTTCGTAATAGAAACTTTTTCAATTGGTTCAGGAAAATGCCCACTCCTGAACAGTGAAAAACATCAAAAAAAAAAACAATGGGCCCGAAGGGATTCGAACCCATGACCGCCCGGTTATGAGCCGGGCGCTCTAACCGGACTGAGCTACGGGCCCTTTTAAAAACGCCCCCCACAGGGCTCGAACCTGTGACATTCGGATTAACAGTCCGACACTCTACCAACTGAGTTAGGGAGGCACTTTAATGCGCCTTATTAGATTCTTTCCGGGGACGTTTAAAGGTAACTATGAGGGCGGAAGATGTTGACCGTGAGAAAATCAAAGAGAATTGTGGATCACGGGCGCTTCATCGCCGCAAGCAACTGGATAAGGTCATCCAAACCCCCGTTGAGGTGCTGGAATAATTCAACAGTTCGTGGCGTGGCAACTGCGCCTTCCGATGATGCGCGGATGTACCCGAGCTGTTCAAGCACATGCAGGGAGTAACGGATCCAGTGAGAAGGAAGGTCGAGCAGCTCGGATAACTTCATGATACCGATTGGCTCGTAATCAGCTACTACTTTTGCCACCTCAATATGGCGGCTCAGCAGTTCGATCTCATCCATCATCTTCTTGAGCATAGCCCTCCAAAAAATCCACAACACCAGACTATTCAGTCTTATCGTTCTGGTTGATACCTTCCCCTTCTTTACCCTTCTCCGGCTGCGCATAGAGCCAGGCTTTCGTTTCCCTGTATCTCTTTGCAAAATCCAGGGAAAGAACCAGTGCGAGGATGAGCATCGCAATGATTACTGGCGGAGTGTACGGGGAATGGACAATGAAAAAGACGATAATTGACAGGGCTACGAGCAGCACTATGATATTGAGCTCAACGGTAAGCCGGTAAAATTTCCATCTGAACTGAGCTTTGGCATTCTCTTCCATCACTGGAATGTCAACTCCGGAATAAAAGTACTTGACGTTTCACTGCATATATCAACCTAGATGGACACTTTATCCCGAGCAGTCAGAAAAAGTGGTGCAGATGCATACGTGGTGTACGCATCCTCACGCGACGCAGATATGCGTTACCTGACACAATTTGTCACCAGTGACCCGTTTGTCTATTTTAAAAAGGCAAACGAGAATGGTATGATCATCATCTCCCAGATGGAGACCGGACGCGCATCCAGGGAGTCCACGGCATCCGTGATGACCCGCACCCGGGCAGGGCTTCCTGATATCCTGAAAACCGAAAAAGACCCTTGGAAGGCTACGGCAAAGATGATCGCCGGGCAGGTAGGAAAAACGGTGCTGGTTCCCCAAAATTTCCCGGTCGCACTTGCAAATGCTCTAGGAGAATTTTGCACGGTAGTAGTTGACAGCGGTACGGTCCCTGATATGCGGGAAAAGAAGAGCCGGAATGAAATACAAGCAATGAAGCACATCCAGAAAATAACCGAGATGGCAATGGGTGTGGCAGTCTCACTGATCCGGCACTCTACCGTGAAAAAAGGCATCCTGTATTCTGAAGGAAAGCCGCTGACCTCAGAGATGATCAAATTCTCCATGCACTCCCTGCTCCTCGAACACGGGTCCACGGCTGTCGACACCATTGTTTCATGTGGGGAAGAGACCGCAGTCCCTCACATGACCGGTACCGGCCCTTTACACGCGGACGAACCGATCGTAATCGACCTGTTCCCCTGCGAAGAGAAAACAGGATATTTCGCGGATATGACACGCACCGTAGTAAAAGGCAAACCCTCCCCGGAGATCCGTGATATGTACACCGCACTGCGTGAAGCAAAACAACTGGGCATCTCGCAGGTAAAAATCGGGGTATCCGGGGCAGTAGTTTACCAGTCCGTTGTGGATTTTTTCAAAGAGCACGGGTACGAGAGCAACACGCGGGGGTTTGTCCATAACCTCGGTCATGGGGTGGGCCTTCAGATACACGAGCAGCCCACGGTCGGGCCTGCAGGAAAAGCACTCAAAGCAGGCAGTGTGATTACCATAGAACCGGGGCTCTACTATCCGGGCATCGGGGGCGTGCGCCTCGAAGATATCGGAGAGGTCACGACAAAAGGGTTTAACAATTTCACGAAATTTCCGGAGGATCTCATCGTATGAATGACGAGATATTTGAAAAGTACGTCGAGGCCGGTGCCACCGCTTCAAGGATTCTTCGCAAAGGGGCACAAGGCATCAGGATCGGGGAATCATACTTCGATCTCGTAGAAAGCATTGAATCTAAAGTCATGGATGAGGGAGCAGCCCTCGCATTTCCCCTCAATCTTTCCATAAACGAGGATGCGGCCCATGATACCGCGTCACCTGCCGATGCACGGGTGTTTGAGAAAGGAAATGTCGCAAAGCTCGATCTCGGTGTCCATATTGACGGGTATATTGCCGATACGGCAACCACCGTTGATCTGGGCAGCAACTCCCTGCTCCTCGCAGCATCAGAACAGGCACTTGAAGCAGCAATAAAAATGGTCAGGCCGGGTTCGACAGCGGGCGAGCTGGGCGCAGCAGTCCAGCACGAGATTGAGAGCAGGGGATACCGCCCGGTCGCAAACCTGACGGGTCACGGGCTTGACCGGTATGTCCTTCACCGCGCACCCTCTATCCCCAATGTCGGCATCAACCAGGGAACCGTGCTCGAAGAGGGTATGGTCTTTGCGATCGAGCCGTTCGCTACGACGGGGAGTGGCCATGTGGGGGAGAAATCCCGGGTGGAAATCTATTCCCAGATCTCACAAAAACCCGTGCGGATCCCGGCAGCGCGTGCCATCCTCGAAACCGTGAAGGATCGCCACGGGCTCCCGTTTTCCCGCCGCTGGCTTAAGGAACGGAAACAGGACCTCGCACTTCCCGCACTGGTCAGATCCCAGGCGCTCCATGGGTATCCGGTCCTTGCCGATATCCCGGGTTCGCTCGTATCACAACACGAGCATACGATCATCGTGACTGCTGACGGCTGCGTCGTCACAACACGATAAGATAGCCTTATTCACTCCGGAAAAGAATAATTAAGGTTACAGCCATGTCTGGAGATTCTGAAACCCTGCAAATAATGGATGTCGTTCTGACCGCTGAAATTTTCAACCAGAACCCCCAGCTCGATATCAATGACCTGACGCCAGTTTGCCGCGATATTTTTGGCATTACCAGTGCGTCGGATGTGAAACGGCCGGTTTACGTGAGTGACGGGGTGATCAAACGCACGCTATCCATAGCAGATGCTCACCTGAAGATGTCCGCAAACCCCTTCGTTGCGTACGAGGATTTCGGCCAGCGGCTCCGCATCACTGCGCTCGATTCTGCTGCACAGTGGTTCCTCAAACAAGGCGGAAAGTCGTTTGTTGAGAAAAATCCGACCCTCGCGTTTTATTTCGAAAAATTGGATTCTGTAGGTGTTGCCTATAAAACGGTCCGGGCAGCAAACCCGCCCTATGAAGATACCAAGGCACATCTCGATGCACGCCTCTCGAAGATGATCGGCGAAGACGAGAAACTCCGCGGGGCACTGGATCTGGTAATGATCAGCGCACCCGAGGAAGTGGAGCAGAGGATGGAAGACCTTGTCTGCACAGCCTCGCAGCTCGCAGTCATCGCAAAGATCCAGAACGCTCTCGTACACCGGGAGTACCTGCAACGTCACCGCATCCACGAAGTGGGGAAACTTCTCTTCGTAGGTCAGCCGGGTACGGGAAAGACCTCGATCGCCCTTGCCATGTCCAACACCATGCATATGCCGGTGCTCGAAGTACGCCTCTCGATGATCACCTCACAATATCTCGGTGAGACCTCGAAAAATATCGATCGTATCTTCGAACTGGCAAAAAAACTCTCCCCATCCATCCTTTTCATCGATGAATTCGATTTCGTGGCAAAAAGCAGAGTTTCCGATGACCACGGGGCCATGAAACGCGCAGTCAATTCCCTGTTAAAAAATATCGACCGGATAAACTTAATCAAAAACGGCGTGATCCTGATCGGTGCCACCAACCACCCCCAGCTGCTCGATGAGGCAGCATGGCGGCGGTTTGACGAAGTGGTGGAATTTTCCCTGCCGGATGAGGATATGCGGAAAAATATTCTGCAAAAGGTGACTGCATCTCTCAACTGCACCATAGATTACCAGATGCTTGCGTCCAAAACCGAGGATTTCTCCGGTTCTGATCTCCGCATGATGATCAAAGAAGCAGTCCTTTCCGCTCTCATGGACAACCGCCAGTCCCTTTCCCAGGATGATATCAGGAAAGGCATTCATATGGTGAAGAACCGGGACGCAATCCGGCACCTGAACTGGTTATAATATGAAGATCACGCTGCTGGGAACCGGCGACGCGATCGGTACGCCAAAGGTGGGGTGTGCTTGCCCCCAGTGCACCCATGCCAAAGCAACCGGCGTGATGCGCCTGCGCACCTCTCTGCTCATAGAAAATGAGGGGCATCACCTCCTGATCGATACCTCTCCGGATCTCCGCCAGCAGCTCCTCTTAAACGGCTCGCCGCATATCGATGCCGTGATCTGGACACATGGCCACTATGATCACTTCATCGGGTTTGGCGAATTCTACCGCATCCAGAACATTCCCCCGGCCTTTGCCGCACCTCCCGTCCTGAACTACTGCGCAGATGCATTCCGGTTTCTCACCTTTGACAAAGTCGCAATCCAGCCGTACGAACCGTTCGAGATCTTCGGGATTACCGCCACCCTGTTCGTGGTCAAGCATCCCCCTGCATATACCTGCGGCATACTCTTTGAGACCAACCAGTCGCGTGTGGCATTCACTTCAGACACGAACATCAATATTCCGGCGCAGAGTCTTGATCTCTTACAGGATCTCGATCTCCTGTTCCTGGACACCCTTGTGCCTTCGAACGTCTCGGTTGGCAAGCACATGAACTATCTCGAAGCCTGCTCGCTTGCCGGGCGTCTTGCTCCACGGGACTTCCGCTGTATCCACATGAGCCACATGATCCCGTGGGACCTTCCCCATACCAGCAGGGACGGGGATATTTTCGAATTCCCCTGATTTTTTATCAGTCACCGAACTACTGTTCACTATTGTGTGCAACCAACCTCCCAGCAGCAATGCAAGTGGGTTGATCACCCATACCTTAATGATTTTCAGGTGCCCAACCATAGGTGCATGATTGTAAAAATGCTCGAGCTCGAGAAGGACAAGGTGCGGCTCGTCATCCAAGGGCAGGGGCACACGTTCATGAACGCCCTTGTCGAGGAATTATTAACCGATTCCGATATTGATGTCGCCCGCTACGTGATTGAGTTCCAGTTCTCTGACCCGGAACTCTTCGTAACTACCAAAGGCAAGAAAAATCCCCTTCCCATCATCAAAAAGGCGTGCAAGCGAATCTCCGGTAGCTGCAACGAGCTCATCAAGGGCTTAAAGAAGCAGTGATCTCTTTTTTTAATATTTTTTTGATTTGCCATAAAAGGGCATTTTCAAACTCCTTTTCATAATCCTCATGATATATTCCAGAACAATTATCTGGATATAAAAAAACGATAGTTACTTTGAACCGTAAAAAGTCACTGTTATTCCTGACCCTGCTCCTGCTGGCAGCGGTATGTATAGCGGGATGCACTACATCTTCAGGCACACCAGCTGCTCCAACTATCATCCAGACTGTCCCTCCGACAACGACTGCTGAACCAACCTCGGCACCGGCAACAACTACCGTGGTCACCAGCAAAACTACAGCTGTACCGGCAGAAAAAGTGATCCTGCATGAAACCGGTATGCTGACGACAAAAACGTACAAAACCTACGATTTCAAGGCAATGGGGTATAAATTCCTTTATCCGAAGGACAAATTTAAAATCACCATCACGTCAGAAAAGCCCGTTCTGGGATATGCAATGAACGTGGAACAGTCAGGACAATTGCAGGGACTAAAACCCCAGTATACGACCTATATCAAAGGTATTGACTGGGGTATTATTGAACCCGCCATGGTAATAGAAAAGGCCACAGACACCACGAAGGAATTTACTCTTGAAAATGTGGGGTCACTAACTTATGTCATTGGTGGCAGGTGGATGAGCTTCGATCCCATTTATGACAATACACCTCCGTTCAGTTACGAGATCACGATTGTAAAGATCGGTGGCCCGACGGAACAGAATTTTAATTTCTAGAACCATGCACCTGAATTCAAACCAATCCTCTTTTTATTCCTAAAAAGAAGCCGGGCTATCCGGATGTGCAGGACTGTTTTTATCCACCGTAGTTATTGAGTGCAAATGTACACTTGAGGATTTCAAAAAAACACCGATAGTACTTTATCTTAGCACCGATTACGAAAAGTATGGAAAGTCTCCTAAATTTTGCGTTACAGGAACGTTATCGACGAGTAAGCGAGCTTGGGGATAAAGTAGCCGAGTTTGATACGTTAATCAAATGGGAACGGTTTCGACCCCTTCTGGGAGATTTGTATACCAATACCACTGACCAAGGAGGGAGACCGAACTTCGATGAGATCCTTATGGTCAAGTTACTCATCCTCCAATCGATGTATGGGTTATCCGATCCCGAACTTGAACGACAGGCAAATGACAAGATCTCGTTTTTGAAATTTCTTGGCTTTCCCGAAAAGATCCCGGATCAATCCACGATCTGGTATTTTCGGGAACGTCTCATACAGCACAAGAAACGGGATCTGATCTGGGAGGAACTCCGTCGTCAGGAGAATGTCCTGGGACTGAAGATCAAAAAGGGTACAATCCAGGATGCGACCTTCATCACGGCTGATCCGGGTCATGCCCCTGCGGATAAGCCCCGGGGAGACCTGGCAAGAACCCGAAGGAGTAAAGAAGGAACCTGGACGAAAAAGAATTCCAAGTCATACATCGGGTTTAAGGTTCATTCCAAAGAAGATTGCGACTATGGTTTGATCTGGGAAATTCAGACCTCTACTGCATCACTTCACGACAGTCAGATTGACCGTTCAACAGAAGGCGAAGTTGTATACCGGGACAAGGGATATTTCGGCGTTAAACCTCGCGGGTTCGATGCAACAATGAAACGGGGTGTACGGAATCACCCCATTGGCATCTGGGATAAACTCATAAACAAACGGATCTCAAGAAAACGTTCTCCCGGCGAAAGACCTTACGCCGTTATTAAGACCGTTTTCAAATCGGCTCATACCATGGTCACGACTATTGCAAGGGTGCATGCTAAAATGATCTTTGCTGCGATGAGTTTCAACATCTGCAATATTCGGACCTTCAAACATCACGGGATAATCTAGCGGATGCTTTGGCATTTTGCAAAAAATTGGATGGGTGAAACGGAGATTATGACGCATTTTTCGGGAAATTACTCAAAAAACACTTCAATCTGCTAATAGATCCTAATTATTCAACGTTATTCGAAATTCTCACTTGTATAATTCCGGGCCCACAATCGACAGGGCAATCCCAAAAACCCGTAACCACAATCGGGCATCCTTTAAAAAAGGTCCTGCATCGTCCGGAGCTGACCGGGCACACAAACCAGGAAAAATGGTTGGCAACAAATCCAGATATCGTGGGGTCTTTCTTGAGTGATGCGATCCGCAAACTTTGCCATTGATGATCAGGCGGTGGGGATTTCACGAAATGGGGAGGGCACTGGCAACAGGAGCGAAATGGGAGGATATGGTACGATGGGGATTACGGTGTGGGAGCAGGGGTATCACCCTGCATCCTCCAAATCCTCTAAGGAACATCCTGTCATATCAATCCGGGGAAACCACGTCACGACAAAAGCGAAGATGCAGACGACTCCCATGAAAAGAACTGTATCCCTGACGCCATAGGATGTCGTCATCAACGGGACGAAGATGATACCACAGGCAGCACCAAACTTGGAAAGCCCTGCCGCAAAACCGTGAGCGGTTGCACGGAGACGGGTAGAGTAGAGCTCGGCAGGGAGGAGGAACGTTGTCGCATTCGGCCCGAAGTTCTGGAGGAGGTTAAAGAGCCCGAACCCGACAAACGCGAGGGCGATGATGGTCCGGGAACCGGATTGGGATGCGGCAAGGATGAACATGCCGGCCGCCATCCCGATAAAACCTGCGAGCTGGAGCCGGATCCTGCCGATCCTCTCAATGAAGAAGATACTCAGGATGAAACCGAGGACCAAAAAAACATCGAGCAATACCATATACTCGGTTGAGTAGAAGTCCTTTGCAATGAAACTGAGCCCGGTTCCGTGTGTGCCGAGCATGGATGCGATCAGGATTGGGGTGAATATCCCAACCCCGTAAAAGGCAAAGTCCATTAAAAACCACGGGACCGTGATGAGAATGGTCCTGCGCATGTTTTTTTTTTTTGAAGAGTTCGGC
>JBAZRZ010000024.1:0-30529 GCA_041662685.1 Methanoregula sp. | reverse complement strand
TTCGATTAGTCCAGCTCGGATCCATCAGGGTACCAACAATGTCTGGGGGAAATATCGAAAGGAGATGACCGACAATTTGGATTTCGTCCGGTATCGTAAACGTTTCCTGGTCAAAACCAAATTCTCTGTCCTGAAAAGAAGATACGGGGCTGACTTGAAATCCCGTATATATCAGATCCAGATGAAGGAAATCTCATGTAAGAACATTCTCGCGAACCTTGATAGGTTCATACAATTTGTTTGGAGCAAGGTTTTCTACAGAGCAAAAATAATTTCCCGTGTGCCGGGGAAGGACAGCCCGCAATAAAATCGCGTGCGGGGATTTCCTGATCGCTGAAATTCTTTTTTTGCCCATATCGCCTCTTTGCCAGCGATCGTGTCCAGCCCCCCCTCAGTTGATCTTCCTGAACTTAAGCCCCGGTTCCTCCCGACCGGCCAGCCAGGGCGCCCCCGCCACAACCGGTCCACGGTTGCACTGCCACGCGAATCTGATATATTATCGTAATATTCTCTTTTACCGTGGAATTCACCTTTCAGACATTTTAGAAATGGTAACCGTAAGTAAAATGAATATGTCCCCCTGTTTTAAAAATTTCTTGTGATACATATTTTTATTAGAGATTAACTAAATTGATAAAAAAAGATCAATAAATTTTTTATAATAGTGCTGTGCAATACATGCATTGGTGAATTATGTCGATTGTTTTGATAGGCTCTTGGCAAATTCTTGCTGGAGGAATCGGCGGGGGGCTTCTTGCAGAATTTCTCCGGTGGTATGGACTTAAAGATAGCGCTAATTTGACTGTTTTTCAAAAAAGTCCATATTATTGGATTCTATCGATTGGTATAATACTTATCGGCGGCGTGTGGGCAGTCATAACCAGTAGTTCCCAAAGTATGGATGTAATTGCTGCACTTAGCCTTGGAGCGTCAGCACCGGCTTTGATTACTGCTACAATATACGCAGGAACGACCGCGCCAACAGCCGGAGAATCAACAACAACCGGACAAACACTCCAATTCATAGCAGGAAGATCTTAACTGAAACCTTTTTTTTCGATTTGAAAATTTTATCAATAACGCAACCTTTCCTTTGAACTCCTTCACTTTATTCGATCCGTCACGGCTGATGATTGGTATATCAATGTATTTTTAAATCTTTTTTAAAAAAAAAAGCATCATGACCTGACTTAGAAATCAGTTAAACCCTGAACTGGTCACACCTTTCCTCATCGATCTCCCCCATGAACTCATCTGCCGCATGCCGCCATCCTTCGGAGAAATAACGCACGGTCGACCCCGAGAATATCTGCGCCAGCACTGATTGTGTCCCTGGCCACGGTTTGATGGATGGATCCCAGAGTGTTCCCGGGATCAAAAAGAAGGATAGCGAGCGGGAGAACCTGATTAAAAAAAAGGTGCAGGTGATTTACTTATTCAGTGCCCGGTTACCAGATGACCGGCCGCAATTCAACGTCCCGGTATAATGCATCCGTTGGCTGAACCTCCGGGAACGCCTCGTAGAATTCAGGAATATTGAACATGACGCCATTCACCCGGTACCTGTTTGCGCTATGGGGATCGGTATACACCCGGTTCCGCAGCGTATCCTCACGGTAATTGGCTCTCCAGATGGTTGCTGCCCCAAAGAAGAACTGCCGGTCCGCAGTGGTATTGGAAAGCATTGTGCCGGATGACAGAGTCCCGGCATTCTTCCATGCATGGTATGCCACCGTCAGGCCCCCGAAGTCTGCGATATTCTCGCCGAGCGTCAGGTTCCCGTTACCATAGAGCCCGGGAAGGATCTCAAACCCGTTGTACTCGGTCACGAGCATGGCTGTCCGTTTGTTGAAGTTACGGGTATCATCTTCTGTCCACCAGTCCTTTAAGTTCCCGTCCTTGTCATACTGCCTTCCCATATCATCAAAACCGTGGGTCATTTCGTGGGCGATAACCCAGCCGATGCCCCCGTGAGCGAGGCGTCTGCATCCGGGTCAAAGAACGGAGGCTCCAGAATCGCTGCAGGAAATACCATCTCGTTCCGGGTTGGATCGTAATACGCGTTCACTGTCTGGGGGGACATAAACCAGGCGGTCCGGTCAACCGGCCTGCCGATCTTGTCGAGCCCTTCGGGTCCATGAATAAAGGAGTACGCAAGAACAGAGCGGACATTGCTGACATAGGAATCAGACAAGGTCAGCTTCGAATAATCCATCCACTGGTCGGGACACGCAATCTTCTCGCCCATGGCAGCAAGTTTCTCATGAGCCTTGGTCCTGGTGGAGCTGTTCATCCAGGGTCTCTCGTATGGAAGAGAACATCCCCGATACCATCCCGCGGGTCCGGGGATCAGCATATTCCACAACATACGCCCTGCCAGTGAGATCGCCAAGTTGATCACTTTGAGTATTTACTACCCGTTTCCAACGGGGTTTCATCCCGGTAGTGCCGTAGAGTGTTTTACTGTAGAATACAAAACTCTCGTTTTCGAACGGTGCGCTGAGATACGGGAATTATCATCGACAAGACTGTACCGCAGGTAGGCTTTCCAGTCCCAGGGGGGCTGTCTGGAGCATGGTGTTTAATCCATTTACGTACCGCGGCTGGTAGATATTCACGACACGGATCGGACCAGACCCCGGAATGGTACGAAGAGATTCCCACCCGATGGCGGGATACTGCTCTTCCAGTGGGGAGAGTGTATACAGGTTTGTCGTGTCTTTTGGAATGCGGTTCTCCTCGGAATTGAAATGAGACGAGGCAAGGGTCTTTTCCATTGCATAGACGGTCTTTGCGTCAGCCGCGGCCTGCTGGTCCGGCTCTCCCATCAGGACAAATACCCGGGTGATGTGGGCCCGGTAGGCAGCCTGGATCTCCTGACTTTTCGTATCGTTCCTTAAGTAATAGTCCCGGTCCGGGAGACCCAGCCCGCCCTGGTAGAGTGCCGGGATCATCTCGGTGCTGTTCCGGGGATTGACTTCTGCGAAATAGGAGTAGAGCGGCCCGGAGCCCTCGGTTAAGAGTACAATGGTGGCATTCGTCAGTCCTGTGCGGGAACTGATGGCATCGATCATCTCGAGATCTCTCCTGAGGGAAACGATTCCTTCGCGGTCGATCATCGCGGTATCCATCCCGGACCGGAAGAACTGTCCGATGAGGGTAAGGTTCCGGTCGGGATCCCCTGATGTTGTATTTTCTGCCTTTAGGGAGAGCGCCAGGAGATCGTTGTCCACCTTGTCACTCAGTTCGGAAAAGGATGAAACACTGTTTTTGTCCGCAGGAATGGGATGCTCTGCGATCCATGCATCATTCACGTAGGCAAAAAAATCGTCACCCGGCCGGACCGACTCGTTCAGGACAAATCCATGAGTAGGTACTGTCGGGGCAGCACCTGATGAGTTCTTGTCGGTTGTGGCGACACCGGTACATCCGGCCAAGAGGATGCATGAGATCAAAACAAGGATTACAACCGCTTTTTTCACAATAATTAAGTGTCGTTTTACGGGAGAATAAGGTTTAGGGTGGACCAAAAAAGATACCGGAAGGAAAAGTATCCCCCATGGCGATCGCACGTGTGAAGCCTCGTCCGGTTCTTTGCCTAAACTGACCCCGGCACCCACTGCATCGGTCCACGATTGCACTGCTATGCGGGACCGGCCAGCCCCCGGGCTTCAACGGGTCCGGGAAAAACAGAATTCCCATCAACAAACGGTCGTTTAATTGAATAAAAAATCAAAGTCAGGATCTTTTCTTCCGGTGCTCCATGATCCCGGAAACAACCGTATCAAAGAACCGTATCAAAGTCCTTTTTTAAGCCAGGCTTTCTGCTCTTTGGAATAATCCCCACTTGATAGAGGCTAGGGGTCCCTGAGGGTAACGGTAAGTCCGGAGAAGCTGGTTTCCCAAGTGTCGGGGGCAGGAGTTTTGCCCCCGGTCATGATATCCCGGATTTTCACCGGGCCCTCATGGTGAATGTATCCCCGGTCTCCCAGGACCGGGTTGCCGGGTTGTACATTTTCTGGACCCCGTCGTATGTCCCGAGGTCTTCGTGAACCGTAATGACGAGATAACCGACCTGCTGATCATTCTGGGCAATGGACGTGTGCGGGTATTCGAGAGTAAGTGCCGGATCCACAAGCGTTGCATTGAACGCCGGCATTCCCGCCCCGCCATTCCCGCTGATCACCTGCAGGACATCCTGTGATTCGCCACGGACATACATGTGGGTATGCCCGCAGAAATAGGCAGGGACGTTGTTGTGCGCCATGCTTTGCCAGAACGCACCGGCCTCTTTGGGATGCACCTCAAGGCTGTAGAGGAAATCTGCCTCATCGGGTTCCACGTGGTATACAGGGGAATGTCCAAAGACAAACATGAACGGCCGTATGTCCTGAGTGAGCTGCCCGTCGACCCAGCTCTGGTTCACGGTCTCCTTGATACCATTGTGCGCGATATAATCGTCAGTGGCAATCTGGCCCGTGTAATTATCCTGCATCGGGGATGCATTGGATAACATCCACCCGTTAGCCAGATCCCCGACATACAGGGCAAGGTACGGATTCTCCTTAGCAACTGCGCTCGCAACCGGGCTGAGGTTCGGGCTGACACCGGTTGCCGTATTCTCCGCGGGGTCAGGAGAATCCCCGAATACCACAAATTTCCAGGTTTTGGATCCGGCAGATGTCGTGGGTCCTGAAGTACCCGATACGGTCGGGGTACTATTGATATCGAGATACCGGCCCTGTTCCAGCGTGTAAGCCGGCCAGGTAATATTCATCCCGCCGTTCGGGTTCCCCGTCTTAGCAAACCGGGTCCAGAGATCCACGACATTGGCAGCCACCGCCGGATCTGATTTTACCCCGGGTACCCCGAATAATAAGAGGGTCTCGCTGCCGTGAAATGCCCCGTAGGGCTGCCCGGGCAGGATATAACTGACCGGTACACGTACGTGTCCGGGCTGATGTCTCCCATCGAGCTGGCCGCAAATTTCACCGAATTGGAGAAGTCGTAATCCGTCATGATCTGTGCCAGGCTGAGCTGAACCTCGGCAGTCGAATTGGCAGGATACTTTGCAAAAACCGCATCGGAGAATCCTCCCCGAACCGTTCCCGGAGGAAGGTGACATACTCTGGAACGGTCATGTTGGCATCCGCAGAGAGCGTAGTCCCGTCATTGGTATTGTTCCCGATCATCAGGGGAATCGGGTTCTCGCGGTGGAGAAGGTACAGGTTGTCCATGGTATCGGGGAGTATCCACCCGTCGATCGTTGGCTCGAACATGACGGTGTGGGTACTCCAGAACGAGGATGGCAACGAGGGAGTTGCATTGATCAGGTCTTGAGGACTCAGGCTGCGCATCTTCGCAATGGCATCCGGGCCGGAGTATCCGAGGCTTTCTGCATACGCAGTCCCGAACTGTTCGGCATCTGCCTTTGAATGGGTGGCGCTGATGATCGCCCCGTGCGCCCAAAAGGGGCCGCTCTCGACAATTCCCTGCTGGTAGAGTCCTTTGCTCATCGGACTTGCAAGGTGGACAAGCACGCTCTCTGCTCCTGCCGACTGTCCGAAGATGGTCACCCGGGACGGATCGCCACCGAATGCTCCTATGTTCTGCTGGACCCACTTCAGGGCTGCCTGCAGGTCGAGGATCCCGTAGTTGCCCGAGGCGTTGTACGGGGATTCGTTGTCCAGCTGGGGATGAGCAAGGAACCCGAGGGCGCCAAGCCGGTAATTCGGCGTGACAATGATGACTCCTTTCTGTGCAAGAGTGGTACCGTTATACAGCGGCATGGAGCCGGCCACATCGCCAAATCCCCCTCCATAGAAAAAGACCATGACCGGCAATTTTTCGTCAGCATTCTGTGCCGGGGTCCAGACATTGAGGTACAGGCAGTTCTCGCTCATGCTCAACGCAGATGATCCTGATGAGGGAACCTTATCCGAAGCGACCCGCTGGGGACAGGTTGCTGAATATTCTTTCGTCTCCTTTACACTCTCCCATGGTTGTACCGGCGCGGGGGGGGGCTCCACCGCAGGTCACCGGTCGGTGACGCTGCAAACGGTATACCGTTGTAAACCCTGATACCGTTCTGGTTGAGTCCTGAAACATACCCGGCGTCAGTCTTCACAACACCGGCTTCCGGTGCCTTCTGGGTACATCCTGCGAGAAAAGAACATCCGATGAGGATCAGGCGGCATACCAGAACATAACTTGTCAACTTATTCGTGTACATACGATTGCGTCCCCTTTTTTTCCTCCGACAAAAAGAGCCGGGTTCGTCAAAAGGACAGGCAGATCTTTTGTAAACCCGGCAGGTCATTGTCATCGGATTTTTTTACGCCAGACGCGTTTTTGTCAATATACATTACAAGGGTTTAACGCTTCGTATTTGCCAGTATCTAAAAAAAAACATCCCTTCACTACGGATGGAAGGGCCTGTCCTTTTTGAATTTTGCCACCTGCGCTCATTACCCAGATGGCCTATCCCACCCCAGGTAGTAATCCCTAAAAAAGTGTGTCGGGATAATCCCACCCATGAGTTGCCCCGGTTTTTTTCCTGCCCGGTGCCCTTAATCCGGATGGCTGATAAAAAAAGTGTAGTTCCTGGCCAGTCAGGAATCTTTCCCGGTAATCACCCGGTACGTATACCATCCAAAGATCAGGAAAATTGCCAGCCCCACACCGATTAAGGTCCAGTCCCATTCATTGAAAAAAATTCCCCAGAGGATCATGAACAGGCCGAACAGTGCGGGGAATACACAATATTCAATCTGGATAACCCGCTGCACCTGAGAAATAGTTGTTTCTATGGTATCTGAAATTCCCATCACTACTAGTGCAGTTTGACAGATATTTGACAATTCAGCAGGCCTTGGGCAAAAGTTCCTGCTGAACGGATGGTATAACGAGTACCCCTCCGGAGCCCGCACTCTCCACCATCAGCCCAAACGCTCTACGATTAACGGTCCACGACTGCACCCCCCTCAAGTGAGACCCGGCCCGTGAAACTGGTTCAGATGTGCCCCAGCAGGATGCCGATTCCCAGCCCGACAAACAGAATGCAGGTAAAATAATTAAAACACTGCTGGATTTTTTGATTGTCCCGAAACGTATCCGCGATGGCCGATGCACTGATGGCAAAGAACATACACCAGCACGTGCCGGTGCAGAGAAAGAGGAGTCCGAGAAAGAGAAAGGAGAGCGATCCAAGGTTCGGGACGGGATCGATGAACTGGGGCAGGAATGCGAGGAAGAAGAGGGCCATTTTCGGGTTCAGCAGATTCGTGAGCACGCCCTGCCGGTAGATCTGCTATTTTGCTTCGGGTGTAGCCTTAAACGTAAAGGCCGGCCGGGCATTATTCCGCTTAACGAGCATCATGATCCCAAGCCAGATCAGGTAGAGACCCCCGGCGAGACAGATCGCCGTGAACGCGAACGGTGAGAGGGCCAGCAGGGAATAGAGCCCGATGGCAGCGGCGAGGATGTGGATTACACAGCCGGAACCGAGTCCGAGCACGGATACAATGCCGGCCACCCGGCCCTGCGCAACGCTGCGGCCGATAATATACAGCGTGTCCTGGCCGGGGATCAGGTTCAGTGCGATCCCGGCGAGGAGAAATATCCCTAAATTATGTGTCCCGAACATAATGCGGCCTTTCGTTATGAATGAATTGTACTATCTGGTACAATGCATAGAATGTTTCCTGTTTTTTTCCTGAGGTAGACCTGTTACGTCGGCAATCGTTCGTCATAAAATCCGTGGTGTGCCCCTCTCCTTTGGCGATCGCATCTCCTCCTGGCCTTTCCCTCTCCACACCCTCCGGCAAGCCGGGGCTCCACCCCTGGCACCGGTCTACGGATGCACCGCCACGCGGGACGGATCATCATAATAACCATCGATCCCGGTAAAGGAAAAAAGAAACGGGAAAAAATTATTTCCTGAATGGGTTTAAGCCATACGTGAATGAGCCATCCGCCGCTACCGGTGCGTAAATACACGATGTGCCGTCGCTCTCAACAGTGCAGATTTTGAGTTCCCCATTTACATACGTGTAGGTTCCGGAAAAACTGCTCGCACCGTTGTTGTGTTGGAATTTTCCATCCGTTTTCAGAACGAAGGTAGTTGCGGCATCATCGGTATTCGTATAGGTGCCGGCATACCCCCCGGTGTCAGAGCTGACGTCGGAACCGGTGTCCGGGCCGGAGTTTGACCCGTCCGATGAGGTACAGCCGCAGATCACGAGGGTCAGCACCAACAAACCGCAGAGGAATGCCATTGAAAAATTCTTTACAAAATTCATAGTTCCCTGTTTTTTATGAAACCAGATTATTTATCTTCGTCGGTATTGCATTCCCTCTTGAGATCGTTACTCATCAGTCATCCATGTTTGGCGACCCTCCGCGTTCACCAACCCGGGCAAAACGGGAAATGAGTAGAGGAAACATCGTTATGAAAACCTCTTTTTAACAAAAGAGCGAACAAACTGGAAGGACGTTTGCGAATGAAACCGGGAGATTTCGTTCTGGATCTTTTAAAAAAAGCCCTCAATCATGGGAAAACTATTGCTTTAATCCGGCATTCGAAGAGAAATTTCTTCGATGGAGTTCCCGATCATCTTCGCGAAGGTGTTGAAATAACTTCCGAAGGGATTGTTATGGCACGGGAATTTGGCGAGTCTTTGGGAAAAATGCATTCTGGGAAATCTCTTTTTCTTGGTCACACGGTAGCACACCGGTGCAGGATGACCGCGGAATCAATTTGTAAAGGATATCCCCCGGATACTCCAGCCCGGATCCTGGGATGTGAGCCGGAAATAAAAAGTCCGGTGGTAAACCTTGACAAGATCTTATCTCTCATGAATGAATTCGGGGGAGTTGAGGTTGTCAGGAGATGGATCGATTTGGAGATCCCTGAGGATATCATGCATAATCCTCACCGGTATTCTGATGACGTTTTGGGCACATTGTTATCATTTCCGGGGATCGGTGAGAATGATCTTCTCATAGTAATCGCACATGACGTCACGACACTCCAGATATTATTCAGTGTTTTTTAAAAACAGTGGATGCCATTGAGTTCCTGAACGGAATTGTGATCACTGTTGATACAAATAAGGCAGAATTGCGGTTTGCTGACATCGGTTGTTCATTGAAAGCGGAGCGGAAAATTGTATGAGTGGACGAAAATCAAATTGCTGTAATTGGCGCTGCGAACCTGTGGGAAGATAAAAAAATATTCTTAAAAAAAACCCGGTCGTAGTTGCATTGATCATGGATTCCCGTTCTTCCTCAAGCCGGGGACCTCTTTGTGATCGCGTGGGTTGAGCCCCGATCCACTTCAGATCGCCGGGGCGCCATCACCGGCCCGCGACTTCCCATCCCGGCATAACCCCGCGTTAAAAAAAAAACGTGAAGCAGCCTTACAGAAATTGTTTTTAAAGGACTCACTCATCGCGTACGAATTTACTACGGTTTTTATTTTCACACCGTGCTCCTCACCTATATCTCCCGCAGGGTTAATCCCTGATCAGAATTTTCATGACTTTCACCGATCTCCTCATCCCCGCCATCGCATTCATGGTCGGCATCGTTGCTGCATACCTCTTTTTCCGCCAGCAGATCAGCGCAATCGAAGGGCGGGCAAGAAACGATCTCGAACGCTGGAAGATCGAATGCACAAATGATATCCGGAAGGATTCGGTCAACCGTTCCCGTTCAACGCTGAAGGGAAGGATCTCCGAGCAGATGGCCCCGCTCCTGCCGGAGTTTCCTTTTTCTTCCGCTGACGCCCGGTTCATCGGTAACCCGATCGACTTTGTGGTCTTTGACGGGTACACTTCGGTAAAGGACGACAAAGGCGATATGATCAGTGTCGTGCTGGTGGAAGTGAAGAAAGGGAAAGGAAGACTGACCCGGGAAGAAACGCTGATCAGGAAGGCAGTCGAGGAGGGGCGGGTTTCGTGGCGGACGATTTTTTTAAAAGACGGGGGACCGGGAGAGAGTTCCGGCTGAGTGAGACAGGGTGGTTGGCACCGATCAGGAATGCGAGGTGGGTGTCGGCGATGGGGATGACAACGCTGGCGATGAGTGAAATTTTTATTGCAGTTATTCAATACCTCTCGCCGACCGGTCTTCCCAGCCCATTCCGCAATCGCTCACTCTCCTAAAAGCGCCGGTAAGTGAACGTACGGAGCCCGTCTTCCGGGCACACGGCCAAACATCACACTGCCACCGGTGTGTTCCTGAATGTTCCTTTCCTTATATATTGACGCAAATCCATTGATGGTTGTAAGAGGAATAGAGGATGGCTGATCCAGAAACATTTCCCCGCCAGATTTGTGGGGAACTCAAGAGACAAAACGAGATCGTGCCAGCGGCGCTGATTCGTGCATCGATCGTAGATATAATCGTAAAAGAACATCCGTCGTGGTCTTCCGAAGGGTACATCTGTCATGCGGATCTCGGCCGCTTCAGGACAGCATATGTCCGGGATGTTCTGGCGAAAGAGAACGATGAGTGTGCCGCTCTCAAAGAGACTGAAAACAATGGCGTGAAAGAAGAGGATCATCTCCCTAAAAATGACTATACCGAATATGAGAAGGAGCTGCCCTTTGGCGAGCATCTTTCCGATAAAATTGCCGGTTTTGCCGGCAGCTGGTCTTTTATTGCGGTGTTTGCCGGCTTAATTTTCCTGTGGGTCTCCCTGAACACCTATGTTTTACTCTTCCGGCCGTTCGACCAGTATCCCTTCATCCTGCTCAATCTGGTCCTTTCGGTTCTTACCGCTGTCCAGGCTCCCGTCATTATCATGAGCCAGAACCGGCAGGAGATCAGGGACCGCCTGCATGCGGATCGTGATTTCCAGGTATCTGTTCATACGGAACTCGAATTTCACCGGCTCCATAAGAAAATTGATCATCTCATGACAAACCAGGGGCTGCGACTCCTGGAGATCCAGAATATCCAGATGGAACTCATGGAAGATCTGGCTAAAAAAACATTGTAAGGCCAATAGTATCTTCACTGCTTCTCCTGGTCAGATGAACTTATGAGATCTGACCCAAAAAACCGCCCTCCCGTCCGGCATCCCCCAGCAGATTCCACTATCGCTCACCCCCCCCCAAAGCGCCCGTAAGTGCACGTACGGAGCCCGTCATCCGGGCACCCGGCTAAACCGGACACAACCACCGGCCCCGGCTGCATCGCCATGCGAGACCATGCCAGCCCCGGCACGACGGATAGACAAAAATCATCTGATGCGCTTAGGCAGTGCGGGAATACAAAAGTTGGTGCAGCGCCAATTATTCAAAACTTTTATAAAAACCATTAACCCTCCAGCGCACTTGTAAGAGAGTAGTGGTACTCTTGGAAAGATTGTCCGTTAAATCCCGAATTCTGCGCTCGGTAGGATATGATGACAGCAAAAAAATTCTGGAGATAGAATTTCTCACAGGACTTGTTTACCAGTACTCAGGTGTCCCTCCAAAAGTCTACGCCAATCTCATGCATTCCGGCGAGATTGGAAAATACTTTTCCGAGAAGGTCCGACCCATATTCCAGACAAAACAGGTTGTCGCATAAATCACATCCCGAAAAAAAATCCCACTTGATAGCACTGGCTCCTGATGAAAAAAAATTGTGCGAACCTTGGGGGAAAATTTCCCATAAAAAATTTTTAAAAATTATTTTTATCGCGAAAGCATTCTCCATTAAAATTATTTTACGGATCGCGCGGACTCTGCAATTTTTTTAATGGCTCCCATCGGGTAATCGCAGGATTCCCGTCAAGCATCCCCCCGTCAATTCCGTGATCGATCGTTCTCCCAAAAGCCCCATCAGCGCACTATCCGGAGCCCCCCCCCCCCCCCTACGGGCACCCGGCCACAACTGCGTTCCCGCGACCAGCCCTCTGGCACTTCCGCTTATAGTACCCTGTTTCCGGCAAGAACTTCATACCGGTGGAGAGCCGGGGATTGTTCCGGATATGGACGGGCTTTTAAAAATCCCCCGCGATCTCTTTTAAAAGCAGAGGGGGGTTTCGTGAAATCGGTAGGGTGACGAACAGCAACGATAAAAAAAATTATTTTCCGATCCGGTGTCACACGTTTTTCTTTTTCAGAACCCGCCCGGGTCCACCGCATCCCAGCGGACCGTCACCTTCCCGACCAGCAGCCACGTTGGGATTGCGAGGACGACTGCGGAAAGAGCAAAGTACGGGTTTGCGAAGGCTACCGAGGTGAAAACCGACAGATCGATGCCGACAAGGACGAGGTACACAAAGAGCACCTTCACATCATATACCAGCACGTTGGGCGAGAGCCCGCAGAGCCATGCCATGACACCCACCGCGTAAAACGAGACCGAGACCCCAAGCACTACGGCCGGGACGAGATATGCGGCTTCCCCGGAAAGAATTGCTACTGCTGCGATGAAGATGGCCGGTATTACCTGGAGAACCGAAAACGTTGTGAGTTTGCTTGTGATCAGCGTGCTGACGGCGACAGGCAGACCGGCATAGGGCCCGAAAGAGTCAAACATCGTCACCCACGTGTACATCGTAGACGCGATCACACCGGTGGTAATGGCGAATATAAAGAGCAGGCCGTGAGGCGGGAAGAACGGGCCTAACAGGGATAAGAAGAACTAGATAACGACAAGGGGGAGGAGGAACGAAAATATTGTCTGCTCGATCATGCTCCCGCTCCGGTACAGGTCAATCGTGTCCTTGGCGGCAAGTGGGGGGTTTGGCAGGAATGAGAAACGCCGCATCAGGGGGGCAAAGGAGTCTTTGTAGTTCTTCTCCGATCCCACGGATTCGGGGTTGAAGAGCAGAATCGCGACTGCGAAGAGAAGGACAAGCACGGCACAGGAGATGAGCAGGTTCGCCCACGAGAACGCACTGTTGAGCAGCAACGGCGGGAAGAATAGAACAGGGTTCATATCGGTCACTGCCGTAAAGCCGCCCCAGCCCATCCCAAGGGCCAGGAGCACGAGCCAGAGCACCGGTCGTGACCGGGCGTAGACGGTCGAGAGGAAGAAGACCCCGCAGAGTCCGAAGAGGAACGAGAGGGTCAGGGTGAGGAGCAGGAGCAGGGCACTTGCGAAAGTAACTCCGGCGAACGGTGATGCAAGGATGTACCCAAAACCGAAGGGAAAGATCCAGAGGAAGAAGTAATAGACGGGATCCTTGACGACAAAGTTCAAAAAGATGAACTGCTCGGAGAGCGGGAGGCTCCGTGCGCTGTACGCGAGGAGGCTTGCCTGGCCGAAGCGGCGGTTCATGACTTCGTTGCCCAAAAGCCCGAACCCGCCTACCATGATCCCGAGCATCAGGTAGTTTGCATGAATAATCAGCGTGAGGTTGCCGGCAGGAAGCGTGGTATGCATCAGGGGGATGAGAAACGCACCCATGAACGCGATCCCGAAGATCATGACCGAAAAGAGAGCAAAGGAGAGGCTGCCAAACATCGTGGAGTGAACCCGCCACTCCTCTTTGAGCATGGCGGTGAACAGCTCAAACATGGCGATCCTTCCGGACAAGCGAGAGGAAGAAGGCGGGCAGGTGTTCGCCCCGTGCGGTCAGTTCGGCTACGGGTCCGGTATGGAGCAGGGTGCCCTTGTGGAGGATTGCAAACCCCGAGCAGATTTCTTCGGCCACTTCGAGGATGTGGGTCGAGATGAAGATGGTCCTCCCGTTTTTGACATATGCTGCAAGATAGTTTTTGACGAGGTTCTGCATGATCGGGTCGAAGTTGATCAGGGGCTCGTCGATCAACGCGAGCGTCGGCTCATGGATAAAGGCCTGCGTGAACATCAGTTTCTGGCGGGTGCCCCGCGAGAGATCCTTGCAAAGAACGTTTTTCTTATCAGCAAAATCAAGGAATTCAAACCACCAGTCCGCCTTTGTTTCAATGTCCGGAATCTTCCGTACCGCAGCGACAAACTCGAGGTACTCCTCTGCGGTGAGAAAACTCGGCGGGGTCTCCTGCTCGGGAATGATCCCCACCCGCCCGCGAACGCCGACCGTATCCTTTTCTGCGTCGATCCCGAGCACAGTCGCCGTTCCGCCGGTCGGCCGGGTCTGGCCGGTCAGCATCTTGATCATCGTGGTCTTGCCGGAACCGTTCGGACCGAGAAGGCCAAAGAGTGCCCCTTCCTCGACTGCGAGGTTCACATGGTTCACAGCCTGTACATCACCATAGGTTTTGGATAAATCCTTCACTTCGATTACTGTGGTCATTCCATCACTCCGTTCTTTTTAAAAAGGTCTGCCTTTCTTTGTGCTGTATCTCTTTGTTTTCGTCTCATTCGCCCGTCCTTTCCTCTCATGCCTTCATCCCGTTAAATATGAAATCCAGACCCTCATGTATGATCTTCTCACGTTTCGCAGGCACTTTTTCGGTGTACGCCCGGGCGATCAGACCAGAGAAGGATGAGGCCATCATGCAGAACAGGAGGTCCACGTCGATATTACGGATCGTGCCCTCCCGTATTCCATCCCCCACGATGTTTTTTAAAAAGAGGAAGTGGGACATACCCTCCTCGTGGGCGTTGGTCGAGACGAACGGGGAGTGGGCGAACTGTTCCATGAACTTCTGCTTCGCGGGATTTTCTATCCCCCACTCTACGGCATTGTACCCGATGTGGCGGAACTTTACAAGCGCAGTATTCTCCGCATTGAAATTGCGGCACATCGCCTTGGCCGCCTCGCTCTTGATGCGGCGGTAGAGCGTGTCGATCAACTCCTCTTTGGTGGTGAAATAAAAAAAAAGTGTGCCGGTTGCAACACCGGCCTCTTTTGAGATCAGCGAGGTCGGGGTGCCGAAAAATCCCCGTTCGGTAAAAAGAGTGAGCGCTGTTGCGAAGATCTTCTCCCGGTTCTCGGATGACTTTACGGTCTCATCGTCCGGCTCTTTGCACGGTTTCCTGGTCCTCAATTGTTTTTCAGCAGTTTTTTTCATTTTTCTTCTCCCGCTTTAACGTAATGGTTGTTTCATTTGGGGTTTTACAAAAAATTTGTATCCAGACGATTTTTCTTATTTCGCGAGGGTCATAAGATATATTTTCGACGAAAGATACACCCTCTTCTTTATGATGATGGGGTTGAGACCCCCATGCCCCCGATAGCGATAGACGCCGCCGCCCCATAGAGCGCCCCGCGGCGGATAGATTACTGTAAGGCCCGGAAACACCCTGCCCCGCCGTGCCTCAGAGAGGCCCTGAAGCGGGGGATCATCGCAACGTTTTCTATCAATAATGAATTTCATAGTAGAGGCCAGCTTTCCAATTTCTCGGTATTTTCTCACCAAACTATCTTTAAATTTTATTGATTTAAATTCCCGGACTAGTATTTCCCGCATCCTGCTCCAAAAATTATTCCTTAACCTCAGAAGAGAACATCATCTTAACGAAAGGAATCATGAGTTTCGTTATGAACCCGCCAAGAGTACTCCGCACTTTTTTGAGTTCATCCGGGATCGCAATCTTCTGGGGACAGGCTTTTACACACTTCCCGCAGTTCCGGCAGAGCGATGCATCGGCCGCAGTTCCCATTCCTCCCATCAGCTGCATTCCATAAAACGCCCGGCTCATCAAGCGGTTTGAACCCATGTGGTAATCGTTGTACCGGGAGAAACACAGGGAAATGTTTACCCCAAACGGGCAGGGCATCTTAGCAGGTTTTTAAGTTCTCGGTAATGTGTGCCTCGTCGTTCATCCCTGAGAGGACTACGGTCACTTCCTTATGGTTCCAGACCCAGCGGAGTGCCCACTCCGCAGCGGACCGTTTCGTCCCTGCATCGCGGTATACCTGTTCGACATCGGCCGGGAGTTTTCCGGCAAGCATCCCGCCCCGGAGCGGTTCCATAACCATGACTGCGATATTCTTTGAGGCCGCGTAGCGGAGCCCCTCGGTCCCGGCCTGGTTCGTTTCATCGAGGAAATTGTACTGTATCTGGCAGAACGTCCAGTCATAGGCATCGATGATCTCCTTAAACGTCTTCCGGTCGCCGTGAAAAGAGAACCCGGCATTCCTGATTTTTCCAGCTGCCTTTGCTGAGTCCAGGAATTCCAGGACCCCGAGTTCCAAAAGTCGTTTCCACTGGCTGGCTTCGAGCGAGTGGAGAAGGTAATAGTCAATGTGATCGGTCTGGAGTTTTTTTAGCTGGATGTCGAGGATCCAGTCCATATCCTCTCGGGTCTTTACACTCCATGGCGGCAGTTTGGTGGCGAGTTTCACCTTCTCACGGTAACCATCACGGAGCGCCCGGCCCAAAGCTCGCTCTCCCAGCCATGGTAGGGGACTGCGGTATCGATGTAGTTGACGCTGTGATCGATCGCATCGCGTATCTGCCGCGTGGCGCGTTCTTCATCGATACTCATTCGCTTGGTTGCAAGACGCATTGCACCAAAGCCCAGTGCTGATAATTGATCGCCGTTCTTAGGTACTTGCCGGTATTGCATGGGTATCACCGCCGGTATTGCCGGGCTCTCTCCCGCATTCACCAGACTGATTGGTCTAGACTGACTAGTCAATTTGTTGTGGGTGACATTAAAACTTATGCTGAATGGTTCATATCGAAACCGGTTGCCGGAACCGGGGACCAATCGCCAGAGTTCAGATAAACTTCCAAAAAAAATGTGATACCCGCGATACTAAAAAGTCTTTGAGCCCGGATCCGTCACAGCACTTTTATGGTAGTGGGAGTGAGGTGATACGACCGAAAAATTGTCGCTAATGAATGCCAGTTTCCTCTCCCCATTCCCTCACCGGGATACATCCCGGCCGGGAATACCCGGACCATCATCTTTATTATTAGGTAAAACCTAACTAACGAAGGAGTGGAGTATGATGGCAAGAGACGAGCATCTGTTGGAAGTGTTTGAACACCTGCTCCTGATGAAAAACGAATGCTCCTGCACTATATTCTCCGAATGCGGACTTGCGGATATGACGGTCAAACAGATCGCGTATTTAAAAGTCATTGATGAACAGGGTGATGTGACGTTCAGCAGGCTGGCTGAGATCACCAGGAACTCAAAACCCACAATCACCGAGATGGTCAACAGGTTTGTCCGGATGGAGTGCGTGTACCGGGAACCCTGTCCCGATGATGGCAGAATCTTGTACATCCGCCTGACCGATAAAGGGAAAAAAATTGCAAAGGCGGAACACGATGCCTTGCACCGGGTGATTGAACGAATGGTACATTCACTGGATGAACACGAACAGGAACTTTTACTTGAGATCCTGAAGAAAGTCAGGTAATTTTTTTGACCGGGACTTTAGTTAGGTAAATTCGAACTAAATGAATGAGGAAACCATGCAATCGGAAACAAATGATCAAACGCAGGAAAAACTGGTGATACCGCTCTTTGAGATCGTCGTCTTCCCGGATAGCCGGACAAAATTCCCGGTTGACCAGGCAACAGGAGTGCTCCTGTTAGACGCGATGAAGGATACCAAAGGTGCACATGCAGTTTGCATCACCCTGAAAAGCGGTACCCTGCCATCGGAGATTACTGTCGAGTCGCTGTATAAGACCGGCAACCTGTTACGGATCTCACACGTGCAACCGGCTGATGACGGTTACCTGATCTGTGCCGAGGTTGTGCAGAGAGTAAAAGTAGTCTCCCTGTCTGAAAAAGGGGGACGGTTCTATGCTTCGTATGAGCCGGTTCTGGATTTACCGGATCTCGAAGAAGACTTACAAGAGCGGATCCTTGCGGATATCAAACTCACCATCCACGAGATTAGCAGTCGCTTTTCCGGCTCCGAACAGTTTACCCAGCCGATCGACCGGATGGAGTCCATCGACCAGATCATGGGATTCGTCATGCCCTTCCTGCCGGTTCACCTTGCCGAGAAGCAGGCCCTCCAGGAGATTGTCTCGGTCCGGCAACGGTACATCTCGTTCTTAGAACTCCTTGTCAAGACACGCGAAGACATCAACATACGGATCGAGATGGCAAAGAAAGTCACCGACCGGGTGAGCAAGTCAAACCGCGAAGCGATGCTGCGGGAGATCCAGGAAGAGCTGGGCGAGACCGATGGCACTGCCGGTGAAGGCGGATATCGCGAACGGATTGAAAACGCAAAGATGCCTTAGTGGAAGTAAAGAAACTCGAGACCGGTGGCAGCCAGAATCATGAAAGTTCCGTGATCCGTAACTACCTCGATCTCCTGCTCGACCTCCCGTGGGTAACCGAAGAGAAGAAGAGCATTGATATCAACGAGGCCAGCCGCGTGCTCTAGAGTCACCACAATGGTCTCAAGAAGGTTAAGGAACGGATTGTCCAGCACCTCGCGGTCATGAAACTAAAATCAGAGAAACAGGGCTCGATCCTCCTCTTTACGGGCCCGCCCGGTACAGGAAAGACAAGCCTGGGCAAGAGCATCGCCGAGGCGCTCGGGAGGAAGTACGTCAGGATCAGCCTTGGCGGCGTCCGTGACGAAGCCGAGATCCGGGGACACCGGAGGACCTATGTCGGTGCCCTGCCCGGGAGGATCATCCAGGGCATACAGAAAGCCGGCACAAAAAACCCGGTCTTCATCCTCGATGAGATCGACAAACTGTCCCTCTCCTCCTCTGGAGACCCGGAGAGTGCGCTTCTTGACGTCCTTGACCCGGAACAGAACAACACCTTCTCTGACCACTACCTCGAAGTCCCTTACGACCTCTCCGATGTGTTGTTTATCGCAACGGCAAACTCCCTTGCAACGATCCCGGCCCCGCTTCTCGACCGGATGGAACTCATCGAGATCTCGGGTTATACAAAGAACGAGAAATTCGCCATAGCTAAAGACCACCTGATTCCGGAAACCCTCAAAGAGCACGGTCTTGACGATGACAAACTCCGGATTGATGATGATGCCTTAATGGTGATCATCGAGAAATACACCCGCGAGGCGGGCGTCCGGTGGCTTGGGAAGCAACTTGCAAAAGCGGCACGGCATGTATCCGAGAAGATCGTCTCCGGGACCGTCGAACTGCCATTCATCGTCACAACGGACAAGCTTGACGGGATATTGGGAAAGGAGTTGATCCGCCAGGAAGTGGCCCGGAAAGAACCGGTTCCCGGCGTGGTCACCGGTCTTGCATGGACCCCGGTCGGTGGGGAGATCCTCTTTATCGAAGGCATGTTCATGCCCGGGACCGGCAAGCTCACCCTCACCGGCCAGCTCGGGGACGTAATGAAGGAATCGGCAACGATATCGTTGAGCCTCATACAGTCACGGCTTGCAAACACGCAGAACGGGTTCAATTTCATGACCAGCGACATCCACGTCCATGTGCCCTCCGGAGCAACCCCGAAAGACGGCCCGTCTACGGGAGTCACGCTCTTTACGGCCCTGTCGTCCCTGATCACCGGAAAGACCGTTAATCCGAATCTTGCGATGACCGGCGAGATTACCCTGAGCGGGGCGGTCCTGCCGGTGGGCGGGATCAAGGAGAAGGTGCTTGCCGCACACCGTGCATGTATCAGGAAAGTGTTCCTGCCAAAAGAGAACGAGCGGGACTTACAGGATGTGCCGGAGGATGTCCGGGCCGAACTGACGTTTGTGCCGGTGGAGATGGTAGAGGAGGTCTTAAAAGAGGCGCTGGGTATCGAGCTGCCCCGGACTATCGTCATGAACATGGGGAACAGTTTTGTTCCCGTGCAGAATGTCGGAACAAAGGAGAGATCGGAAATGACCGGTAACGTTAGACCGGGATTTTTGGCTCTGTTAAAACCCTAAAGAAAAACAGGCAGTAGTTCCTGGGGGCCGGCGCCTTCCCGCCTCCACCTCCGCTGCGTGGGCTTTCCCCCTGTCGCAACAGAACCACAAAAGTGTGGTGAAAAAATACCTCGGGAAAAATCGTGAAGAATAAAAACAGGGATAAAAAGGGATGTCCTCCCTGGACTGCCTCCTTCTCTGGTGGAGAGAGGGGGCTATCCTCAGAATCAGTATCAGCGAATGAGTGAAGAAAACAGGATTTCTCCAGAGTCGTAGTGTTTAAAGGAAAAATAATTGAACTAATTTCTCCAGAGGTTCAGAGACCATGAACCGGATTACACCATCTTATCAAGGAGAACCTGTATAGCCCCATCATTGAAATGGCCAACTACTATCACGCGGTCATTGTCAGCAGTTCCCGCACCATGAAGGATCATCACCGTGCCAACATCCGGTCTGGCCGTAGTCCCGGATGGAGCTAAAGTACCCGCTGTACTTACGGTAATATAGACGGAACCATTGGGTGCAGTTATGGCGAAATGGGAAAGTTCATTTTCGTTGGTTCCACCAAGATACGTAATACGAATATCAGAACCAGATTGTTCGATTTTCGTTGCAACAACTTTGGTTTTCTGGAGGGTGCTCGCACCCATACCTCAAACCAAGGACACAATTAAAGCCGCGTGAATTACTGTGATGGCGATAATTAAGATCACACCAACTGTCTCGCATACGGCTTCTTCGTTTAAAAGTGGATTCAACTATTTTGCACCAGTTCCAATTTCCAACTCCGGGCGTTACATTGTGTAACCTGTTATTTTATCTGTTTATATTTAGCATTTCGTTAACGGGTCAAATGAGCCATGACAATTATTGGACGGTCGTATAAAAAATTCCTCGATGGATGGAACTCAGATCGTTAGCGTGATAGGATTCGAGAATCAATTCTTCCGAGTCCGAATCAAAGAATTGGGGTTTTCTCCCAGATAGTTCGAGTACGGGTTATTCCTGAGTTTCTGGGTATCTCCCGATAATTGGATTGATACCTGACGACCTCTGCAACTGGCTTCCCGTTCAGATTTTACCTGATGATTCACTCAATATCCCAATGTTTCCGTTAACTCATAATGATATTACGAGGTAATGGCAAACGATTTCAGGAAAAGATCCAATAGAAATAAAAAAAAAAATTATAAGAATGTATCCATAATCACTTGAGTTGAACCATCACTGAAGTAACCAGTCACAACTACGTGAGCATTCGATGCGGCTGATAGGCCAATTGGCATACTCTTTCCAACCTGTAGGGGGCCGGTGCCGGGATAATTTCCGGAGGTTACCATGTTTTGACCTACTGCACCACTGTCATTTGTGACATTTAAACTGTAGCAAGTGCCTGCATCTTGTCCACCCTGGTAGGTCACGGTACCAACAGTAGCTGACGTTCTTGCTCCAGTAACTGCAACCACTTTGGCTTTTGTAATATTTCCTGCCATGCCGAACACGAATGCAGCGATAACGGCTGCGAGGATCACCGTGATTGCGACCATTAAGATCACACCAATGACCGGTGATACTGCTTCTTCATTCTGTTTAGTAAACGCCATAGTTTCAAACACCTTTCAAAAATGCCCATTGCTGGACAGGACAATGTATAATTATTTTAATTCTCGTTTTTGTATATAAGGACTTGCATCTGAACGGGGAACTTTTTTCCAGCGGTTCTTAAAAATCCAGACCGATATGGGGGATTGGGGGGTATAGTTCATGCACGATGGGGAGGTTTGGGGTTAGAAATTTATTGTACGACGATGCCAACCGTAGAGTTCCCGGTTCATCTTCCGCTATGGATTAATAGGTAGTGGCCGACTATTCAACTGAGAATCAAACAGCTGTCAAAGTACGGAAAATTTATCTTAGATCCGGCGGAAATGAGTGTTATGCCCCGCCCCCGTGAAACAACCACAATAACCTGCCAAAACCCCGACTGTCAATATTATCTCCCTAAACCGGGAAAGACTTGTTAAAAAACGGGCGGAATTGTGCGGGAAATACTTCATCGAAACCAAAAGTACACCTCTGTACAATTCTCGTCTGGACCGTTCGAGAGTTGAGTTAATTTGTAAACATACTATGGAAATCCCCCCGATTCGTGGAGTAGAACGCGTGATAGGCCATCACCGGGATACGGTATCCCGGTATGATCATCTCATCGGAGAACATACTGAGATCCTGAACGAATGTTATCTTCGGGACATTGCACCGGGGCGGGCGAGTGTATCATCTGCCTGCATCACTCTACAAACGGTTCCATATGAAAGCCGAATATGTTCGGGCGAAGGGATTCGAGCCGCTCCAGCAGGAGCAGATGATCATCGATTACGTGAAGGAGCACGGTATCATCCGGAGAGCGGAAGTTGCGGATCTCTATAAAATCAGCGATGACCAGGAGAAACGGTTATTGAAATCTATCTCTGAAAAGCATGAAGAGTTAAAAATGGTGGGTGCACGACGCGGTGCACACTATATTTGGGAGGGGCACAGGAGATGAGCGATTTTCCCATAATTATGGGCGCGCCCATTTCTGTGCCAATAATTACGATACAAAATGGATCCCATGACCGTCGCGTATTTTATTCCCTGACGTTTGATCAGATGAACGTCCAATCGGATCAGACTTACGTCTAATAATTTTGGAATCCGTCTAATCCGGGGTAGAAGGTATTGTCCCTACCAGACCCAACGGACCTGATTGCTTCATGCAGATCCATTTCAGAACGGGAACATCGTACGGATTCATGGCGCTTTCGGCTCTTATATGGCTCTTTTGCATCGGGGAGTATCGGCTTGTGTACTGAATCTGATGTTACCGTTATGAGTTGTTTGATTGAGCCGGTTACCGGCACACTGCATCGAATGCTCGCGGTCATATCATGAGCATTATGTCAAAAGTTATGCTCACATTATGCCCACTTGTCATTCTCCGGGCATTCCCTAAATCATAATTGAGAGATTTTCATTTCATACATATTTCCCCCATCAGGGAAATCCAAAATTCCTCTGCGGTCGCCTCTGCAACCGAACGGGAATACTAGTACCCGATGCACAAAATCCATCATAATGCATAATTTTATCTATTTTTGTGCATCATAATTGTTTCAGTGTACGATTATGGCAGTCCGTGATGCAGTCATCCAGCAGAAAAGCGAGTATGAGAGAAACGAAAGGAACAGTATGTAGACCGTCTTTTAACAGTTAGCGGGTTGGAACGTAATCTCATTAAAGTGATCACGGGACCACGAAGGGCAGGGAAATCATTTTTTGCCATCCATCACTTCAATGGAACTGCAAAGACCGGCTACGTAAACTTTGATGATGAACGGCTCGCAGGATCAACTGATTATGATGAGATCATCGCTGCCGTCAATTTCGTCTATGACAACCCGACACACCTCCTTTTTGACGAGATCCAGAATCTTCCCCGCTGGGAACTCCTCGTCAACCGGCTGGCACGTCAGGGGTTTAACCTCACACTCACGGGAAGTAATTCGCACATGTTAAGCCAGGAACTCTCAACCCATCTTACCGGACGATATCTCCAGACCACAATTTTCCCTTTCTCTTTTTCAGAATACCTTTCCCTTAAGGACCGGCCGATCACCAGCACCGGCAAACGCGAACACCTCGCACAGTATGCGGAACAGGGGGGGTTTCCCGAACTGCTGATAAAAAACTTAAACGGGTGGGAATATCTTGGCACCCTGTTTGATTCCATAGTGTACAAGGATACCGTGAAATGGTTCCACATCTGTTTTGCTCAGGGGCTTGATGATCTTGCAGTCTACCTGCTCTCGAACGTGGCGCAGGAATATTCCTACACCACGTTGAGCCAGGTGACCCGGTGCCGGAGTGCCCACACGGTTCAGAAATATCTTGGATATCTTGAAAAGGCGTACATCTTCTTTTCGGTTCCGCGATTTTCTTATAAATTCCGGGAACATGTTGCAGCAAATAAAAAAATATACTGCATCGATAATGGATTTATCACCGCAAAAGCCTTTTAGTTCTCTGAAAATCGTGGCCGGCTCTTAGAAAATCTCGTAGCAGTTGAATTAAAAAGGAGGGCACTCGCCGGGGGAACTGAACTATTTTTCTGGAAAAATGTAGAGCAGGAAGAGGTTGATTTTGTTGTTAAACAGGGAAACAGGATCAATGAACTCATCCAGGTCTATTCTGACGCAACAGGTTCCCGAACACGACAGAGAGAAATACGGGCCCTCATCAAGGCCGGGAATGAACTGAACTGCAAAAATCTCATTGTACTTACAGAAAACGAGGAGCAGGAAGATACCGCAGAATGGTTCGGTATTCAGGGAACGATCAGATTCCTGCCTCTCTGGAAATGGCTTCTCCTGTTGCCAGAAAAAAACCCTGAAAATCATCGGGAAGTTCACTTAAAAAAGAATGAAAAATCAAAGAAATAATCTGTTGTTCCTGCGAAGCACGGTTACTCCCGGTATATTGAAAGGGAGGTTTTTTGTCGCTCATGCCGGCGGATATTTTGTCTACACATGCCATTGCTCAAGTCCACTGCTATATATAAAATTTAATGATGTACCCTGCTGTTGTCTGTAGCATGACTCAGGCAATTCATCCCGCCCAGGATCCGGATCTGATCGAACGATGGGGGAAAGTTCCTAAAGCCACCATACAGGTTACCCCTCACACCAGGGATTACCTGGATAAAATCAAAGAACAGTCCGGTGTCGATACCTATGATCAGACAATCCTGTTCCTGATCCGCGAGCGACGGAAACATCTCCCGTCGTCATTCGGAAAATTACCCGGCATCGGTCATTTTACCCGTGAGGATGATGATTCTCATCGGATTCGTCATTGATACATGGGTCTGGGTTGAATAGTATCTCGGTGAAGATTCTCGGGTGAACGAGTACATCGAAACCGACAGCTTCGACTTGTTCACATCCACTATTACCCTAACCGGGATGATAAAATTCCTTCATCAGAACCACGAGATTTTTGAGAACATCCGCCAGGTTGTTTCAGAGATTGGTATCAGGAGTCTGGTTATCCCGGTAACGGAAGATATTGTCATTCTTGCCGGGGAATACCCCACAAGAGGGGCTTTTTTGAGGTAATCTTCATCACGATCACATCGCGGGATAACCGGTTATTTTCGAAATTACTGATAACAAGTGCAGGGCGAAGCTTCGATTGCCGGTGATCAGAAAACGTATAAGTTCACGAGAACAATGGAGCCCTGTTCAAACTCATTCATCCGCTAACCTTTGCGCAGCACAGGTTTTCCAGGCATCGTCAGCATTTTCGTAATCGACCCCAATTTTTGCTTTCCGGAAAATGATCCGTTCATCATCTGATGAGATCGTAAGATGATCCCCTTCTTCAATACCCAGGCGGGATCGTATCTTTTTTGGAAGGGTGATCAATCCTTTTGAGGATCCCATGATGAGTGTCGCATCAGTCCTGTAATATCAGTCCCGGTCTTCTCATATTATTAGATTCTTACTTTTTCAGCATTATGGATATTCTTTCCGGATATCAGGAACCGGGATACAGGCTTTTCAGGTACCCATAGTGAAAAACAAAAATCGCAAACCCGTATCCTCCCCTTTTTATCCTGTTCTGTCACAATAGTTTCGTATGACATTTGAAAAAACGGCAGTGGCAGCAGTAGCCGGTCTCATGGCACTTGCAGCCCGCACGGCCCCGAAAGGAAAAGGAGTGGACACCATTCTCATTCGGGTGCTCGAAAAAAAAGAGGTGTCTGCGCTGGGAACCCGCCTGGCGGAACTGGGGGAGGAACGCAATATTGGCTTTTTTAAAAGGGATGCAAAGAACATTTCTGCCAGTGATGCCTGCATTCTTATCGGTGCAACCGGAGATACTATCGCCGGGATCAACTGCGGGGCGTGCGGGTATGCAACCTGTGCGGCAATGGCAGAAGAATGCAAAAAGCGGAAGAATAAGAAGACCACTCCATTCTCCGGTCCCAACTGTGCGATACGCATGACGGATCTCGGGATTGCACTGGGTTCTGCGGTTAAGACTGCACAAATTCACAATGTCGATAACCGGATCATGTACAGTGGCGGCGTGGCAGCCATCGATCTCGGACTTTTAGGAAAGAATTGTACCGTTGCGTATGCCATTCCCCTCTCTGCGACCGGGAAAAATATTTTCTTCGATCGCGAGGTTGCAAAATAATTTTTTATGATATACATGAAGGACAAAGATCACAACGGGGAATCAAAAACCCGACCCTCGCTGGATAGCACTTCACCGGTTGTCACAATTTTCCCCTTTGTCAGGGTCAATATCCGTTTGACCTAATTAATGGGTAATTATCGTTTCACTTATGCTTGCCACTACCCGTTCGCGGACATTTTTTATCGCCATTACCCACCCTCTGTTTTTCGGGATGATAGTTATCGATGCATTTTTCATCGATCGCTCCTAGGGGAAGTGTTACAATGCCGATCATGAAAATCCGTGGGGGAGACTTGGATCTCGTGGAATACGACTTCAAATCATTCGCTCCAACAACGATCCTAAAGACGCTCGGTTTTGAGAAGAAGAAGTACAAGCTGGCACCGGTAAAAGGCAAAATTACGGTAAAAGCACCGGCACGCATCCACTTAACCGTGCTCGACATGAACCGTTTTGCCTCGGATCACCCGGGCGGCGGCGGTGTAGGGTTTGCCATCCAGTGTTACTGCACAGCTTCGGTTGAATGCACAAAAAAAGAGCTCTCGATCGATTACGGCCGTGCTCCCATCATCGAGAACTTTGTCGCAGTCTTCAAACAGGCTGTCGGATATACCGGGGGATTTCGGATCACGGCACCCGATCACGAGCAAAAGCATGTGGGACTTGGATCAATCAGCACGGTCATGATCGCGGTTGCCACAGCGATGAATGTTGCCGTGGGTTCACCGCTCACCAACACCCAGCTCCGCCACTTGATCGGCCACAACTATGTAGAGGAGACTGCTGATGGGAATGTAGCCTTCGGGTTCGAGACCGATGTCGGCCCTGCCGTAAGCACTCATGGCGGGATGGCGATCATGGGCGACGAACTCACGCTCGTCTACCACCACCCGTTTGCCGAAGGAAAGAATGTGCATATCATCATTCCCCCGACCGATATCTCCTCGGCCGGTACCCAGGAGTTCGATCTCCTCATGAACAAGGCCCGGACCCTGGACTACCGGGACCGTGAACTCAAGGCGTATCTTTTCTTAATGGACCTTGTGCCTGCGCTTGAGAAGGATGATTTGAAGAAGGCCGGCGATGTGATCTGGGAGATAGAGTTCCGGGGATCAAAGCGGGCGGAAGTGGAGCACCACAGTTACGGGCTCTATCATTACATGAGCCAGCTGCGGGAGAAGAAACTCGAATTTGTCGGCATGAGCTCGGTAGGTCCGTCCATTGCGGTTGTCACCGCGCTTGACCGCCATGCTATGGATACACTGCTCAAACCCCTTGGCATGAGCGTGACTATCAGCACAAAAGTCGATAACAAAGGCATGACAATTGTTCATGAAAAATAATTTTTTTAGGATTCTTTTCATAAGGATACACGAAATGAAATGTGCGGGTCCGGACATTGCCTAGTTAATAAATTTCTGAAGTGGTGCATCCTCTGTAATAACCCAAAGAGGGAGGGGTTTTGGACCTTTTTTATTATTAAATTAAAAAAAAAAGTATCTGGAATTTAAAATTGAATGATCATTCTTTTCCATTACCTGCCACTTTCCTCTTCTCAAGATATCCGGAAATGATGCCGCAGAGTAGGAACAGGATGGTAATTGCGCTCACCGCGATAACAGCGATAATCAGGAAACTCATATTTTCTTTTACTATCGTAAATGAGCCGAAATAATATCCTGCCCTTATCACCACAACCGCCCATGCCGTGGCGCCCAGCGCATTGTAGAACAGGAAACGGGAGTACTGCATTGTTCCCACTCCCGCAAGGAATGGTGCAAACGTTCTCACGACCGGTACAAACCGTGCCACAAAGATCGTTGCACCGCCATATTTTTCATAGAACATATAAGTACGATCGATATGCTCTTTTTTCACGAGGGATGGGAACCGTTCAAGAAATACATGCAGCCCGATATAATTCCCAATCCAGTAATTTACGGTATCGCCAAGGATTGCACCCAGGATGATCGCAATAAAAACCCACTGGAGATCCATAATCCCGCTTGCTGCTGCTGCCCCGGCAACAAAGAGCAGGGAGTCTCCGGGAAGGAAGGGCATGATGACAAAACCGGTCTCAAAAAAAATGATGCCGAAAAGAATAACATAGGTCCACATCCCATATTCCTCGACAACAGAGACCAGGTTCTGGTCGAGATGAAGAAAAATATTTATCAAAAAATCGAACATGGATGTAAAAAAATATGGGCTCGTTCTCTATATTAAGTTGAGTTCCCGTATTTCTTAAAAAAAATTCCGCGTCCGGTCCTTAAACATCATGAGACTGGATAAAACCTCATAAAAAAGGGCAGACCAAAAACGTATATCGGGGATCAGCACCCAGATAGTATTTATTATATCATTCATGACCCCCTCTTATGGAGATATGTAACGATGTCTCACCCATTTCCTGCAAACCTGCTTCGCATCCTCTCTATCGCGTGTATTGCCGTGATTCTTGTCTCACCCGTTCATGCGTTTACCGCAAATTCACTGGATATTACGATCAATAAAAATGGTGATGCTGTTGCCAGTTTCAAATTCACGCTGGAGGGATTTTTGGAAAACGTCATCCCCCAGTCCACGCTGGAAGAAGAACTTATAAAATGTCTGACCACCAGTTCAGATCCTCCGGTTCTCCTTTCCATGGATAAATCGGGAGCAACAATGCTCCTGAAAAATTTTGCAGACATACAGGAGGTAGCACAGGGCACAGAATACCGTACTGCTTCCATGAACTTCCAGAAAGCAGAGATTGCCTTAAAAAATTCCGCAGTCAGCAGTGTGATAACTGCTGATTTCTCTCCTTCGAAGATCACGGTGACATTTCCCGATGCCTATACAAAAAAGTTTAAAAATTCTGCGGCTCTTCCGTCAATCACCCATATTGTTATCGACCCTTCAAAACCTTTAGTTGCCCCAACACCCGCAAAGACGGGCACCATAAACGTAACTGCTACCCCCGCAGTCGTGCAAGTATCTATTGATGGTTCCTATGCCGGAGATTCCCCGGAATCGTTTTCTGATATTTCCGCAGGAACGCATACACTCATGTTCCAGAAAGAAGGTTTTCAACCCGCGACAAAGAACGTCACGGTTGTGGAAGGCAGGACCACCACCGTCTTTGTATATCTCCAATATATCGCACAACCAACAACTGCACAATCAGGTTTACTCCCCACCCCCGGATTTGGCCTGGCAATCGCGTGTCTTGCCTTAGGCAGCTGTGTCATAGTGCGAAAAATCACCCGGTAATGAAGAACTAAACGCGGATCACTCGTTCGGACAATTGCGACGAGCACGATTCAATTTTTTTTCGGTAAAAAAGGAACTACGGTCCGAAATCATGATAAAATTCCCCCTGGGTTCTTTTAAAAGAATGCACTCATGTTCTCTTCTCCTGCCATCCTTCTTCTGGATCCATGAATCAGATAACCGGAAGGTCAGTATCAGTATTCTTTTGCCGTGGTAAACGGTGATTCTTCTTCGTCTTTCTGCTGGTGGTGTTCAATGAGCCGGCGCACCTCATCATATGCTTTCTGTTTGTCCTTAACCCCGGTAAACAGGATGCGCACTTCATCGATATCGTCTTTTATGTATACTGCCTCATCGTAGGCAACCAGCAGGATCTTTCCCTCCGGACCAAAGGTGTGTTCTTCGCGTTCTCCGGTCATATACCGTTCGCGCTGTTCCTTTGTTGGTGCCGCATACCTGTTCTCGTACCGGAAAACTCCCATGACAACTCCTCGCAATTACTATTCTAAAGGTAAGTGAGATTAACATATTGACCGGTAACGAGGTTTATCGGATTTCAGGGTACGCGGGCACTTGCCCCGATCGTTGCAATCCTCTTTATCCCATGAGGTGCCCGAAAGAACAAAAAAACATTTTATGAAAGTCCGGCCAGGATGCCGGGCAATTCATCCATAGCATCAATGATAAAATCCGCTTCAAACTCACTTCGATCATCGGAGAAGCGGTCACCATACCGGGCATAGACCGAGCATATGCCCAGTAACCTGCACAGTTCAATATCCCGCCGTGGACTGTCCCCCACTAACAGCACCTCGTGGGTTTTTACCCGCATCATCTCCAGGGCCAGGAGGAAAGGATCCGGGGCGGGTTTCTTTATCCCCACCATATCATAGCTCACCATACCGCAAAAAAACGGGAGAAACCCGATTTTTTCCAGGCGAAGGGTTGCGTCCCGTGAATGAGCTTCGGTGACAATTGCCATCGGATACCCGCTTTCCCTGATTACTTCAAGGGTTTTTTTAACTCCCGGATAAGGGGTAATCTGACGGAGTTTCTCACTCTCTTACAGCCGGCAGGCGTCCCGGTACAATCCATCGGGAGCGATAGATCGGTCCACCATGTAGTCAAGAATTTTTGCCCTGTAGAAAACCTTGCTCCAAACAAATTGTATGAACCTGTCAAGGTTCGCGAGAATGCTCTTACATGAGATTTCCTTCATCTGGATCTGATATATACGGAATTTCAGGTCAGCCCCGTATCTTCTTTTCAGGACAGAGAATGTGGTTTTGACCAGGAAACGTTTACGAT
>JBAZRZ010000023.1:0-30830 GCA_041662685.1 Methanoregula sp. | reverse complement strand
TTTATAGAATACGACTGCTTTGGTCCTGATTTCCATTGTCGCTTTCACCCGCAAGCACCTGATTGGTGCTCTTGAAAGCGGACATAAATTATGTCACTATTTTAGGACAGAAATACTGGCACGCTACGAGTCGTTTACCAAAAGAGGGATTAATGGTAGCGATGAGTGCGGTATTTTCTGCAGTTATTCGACACAACAGTCCGATGCTGGTGGATACGCAGGCAGAACCCGACGTTATTCCGGGAATTCGATGAATTATCCCGGGTTTCAGAACAGAAAGAACGAAACCTGATATTCAGGGAAAAGATGTTTAACCGGCAAAAAGCGTGATATACCAGCCCGTAACTTTGACACCCGGTATCAAGCCAACGGAGCGATAATTTTTGATAGGTCCCACGGCACGCAGAACCACCCCGGGAACTGAACCTGCGAAAAAAACCATGAACTGCTCTCAGTCTCCCATCGCGGCTGCGTTGCCCGGATGGTGGCAAGTTCAGTGTGCGGGGTTGCAAAAAGGGTTGTATTGGTATACGCAAGGTCACGCTGGTTCCGTATCCCTTCGTAATCGTACACCCGCGGGCCGTACTGGTACCCGGCCTCGTCCAGCCACCAGTCCGGGTAGCCGGTGTATTCATGCATCGTGGACCATCTCGTTGCTGTATTTTACTACGAGGCGGTCGAAGAGATGCCACCAGGCTGCGACAATACCGGCACTGTTTGTGAAGCTGTAATCCGTGAGGTACTGGCGGCTCGCCGCTTCACCTTTGGTTGTGAGCAGTTCAAGCGCACGCTTCTCTGTCTCATCCTGCCGGGCCAGTTCATTGTTCTCGATCCTCTGCTGCTCTGCACGGACATCCCCGCTCATCAGCTGGTAATTGAGGGTCGCCCAGTTGGTCACGTAATTAAACGCCCACCAGGCTGAATCGCGGCTGAATGCCGAACGGTTGGACGCTGGTTCCTCCGGCATAGAATGGCATGTATACAGTCTCTGATGGCTGGGCAAACCCGAACCAGATCACGCCGCCGACCGTATCCGGCATAGAACTCCGGCCCTGCACAATGTAACTGTAGCCGGTGAACATCTCCGAGACGGCCCGGGGCCATGCGCCGGGTTTTACTTCTCCGGGTGAGATGCGTGCATGGTCGTCAAACGTGCCCCGCCAGCGGTACTGGTTCTTAAAGGGGCCTGCGGCTTCACCCGTGGTAAGATCAAATACCGTACCTTCATAGTGGTTGCGGAAGAGGGACAGGACATCGGGTATGGTGAGCAGATGGTCTGGTTTTATCGAGAACGGGTAATTACGGGAATAGGTATCGCTGATAAACGGGCTGAAATTCCGCAACGGGGCAATCCAGTCATAGACACTCCAGACACGGGCAAGGGAATAGTACGGGTGCGCATATTCCCCGTTGCTGACTGCCCGGAGCCAGTCGAGTTTTCCCTGTGACGGGTTCCACCACCCGTTTGCCCGGGCAGTGGCAAAGAGGTTCTTTGAGTAGAGCATGTCCGGGTCATCGGGACCCACATCACGTATCCGGAAGGTGTTTGCCGCCACAAAGACCGTCCCGTCCGTTGTTCCCCCGGCCATCTCGATCACCCACGCTTCATCCGGGTCTGCAATCGGCAGGGTCTCGCTGGTACCGTAATACCCGTACTGGTCGATGAGGCTCCCTATCAGGAGGACGGCTTCCCAGGCAGTGATCGTGCGTTCGGCAGCAATGTTTGAGAGTTCAGTGCTGTAAAATATCCGTTTGTCCCGGTCAAACGATGGCTCCGCTTTGGTAAGATCGGTGCATTCGCCAAACATCAGCTGGTGCTCGTTCATGATGGCGTATGCCCCGGTATAGTACCCGTAGGTGTGGTTCACTTCCGTAATATACGCGAGGGTCACCGGCGCCGGAGTTCGGATCGTACCGGACTGCACGCACTGAACCGGGCGGGTGGTTGGCAGCCGGCACATAGATCATCTGGGTCATCTCATCTGCAACTGCGCTGCCAACGAGACCGGCCCCTAAGCCGTCGTTCGTGTGCCCGACATAGACCGAGCCGTCAGCAGAAGCACCCTTTGTCACGATGAACGGTGTGCAGGCGAAAACTGACGGGCATATGAAGAGCAGTGCGATACCGGCAATCAGGAGTGTTACAATCGGACGGGGAATAGTACCAGCCTCGTGAATAAAATAGGTTTAAGGCAGGTGTGGATAAAAACAGCCCGATAACTGAAAATATTTTTTTTACTCATCACCAGTGTTATTTTATTATTGGCCAATGCCTTCATCAACTGATATATTCCCGTAATTTCTGTACACGCACAAGTTGGGCGTTTGCTTCACTCTGTTTCTCGTTCTCAATGCGATCCATAATCTCATCAATCGGTTTAGCCAGTCCATGGATCATCATCGGACGCCCCCGCGTCTCGCTCCTGCTCTCCCGGCATTTAATCCAGTTCAACCCAACCAGGTAACGCATAGCCATACAGACTTCCGGCTGGTTGAGATTGGTTCCCCACTCAATTGCCCGCGATGTTGCTTCGGGAGTTTTTGTTAAGAAAACAAGCACTTTTGCAACATTTCTCCGCGTCCCGATTTTTATGAGCAGATCGGTAAATTCCTCTTCCTTTTCCGTGAAATACATTACATTTTCTGTTCTCATACATTACATCCGGAATATTTTTTTTAAAAAATCCTGATCAAAACGATCCCATGTATTTTTGCGCGCTCGCACGAGTGTATTCTTTTAACCTGCAGAGTGGGGCGTAGGTATATGGTAGAACATTCTTTGGAAAATGACATAAGCCCGTCGTTGAGTGAAAAAAATTGCAGTCATTCCTGTTCTTAAAAAATCTGCCGTACTGGAATAATATCCTAAAAACAGGGAATGTAACCCCTTTATACAGGGAATCCGGCATACTGCACTCACTTCCGCCACATCCCGTACACAGGAACGATCGAATCCATCTCCGTTGATGAATACGGTCTCCGAACATCAGGGGCTTTATCCTGAGGGAAAAATATCCGCATAATCCGCACGAAGCACGAGGGTGTATCGATACACGGGTCCGACAGGTGTTTTCCGGGATGACTGAACGCCCCGGGGAAGATCCTGGTAGGATACAACGCGGGGATCAGTCCCGGTATCGGCCTTGATGACCCATGTGCCGGAGCGGTTGAGTGGCAGGATCGCCCTGCCCTGGACATCAGTGCGGTTCTCTACCAGGGTATCCACGTGATCGATGAGTGCGGCCTTCACGACTACACCAGAAAACGGGGCACCTTTATAGAGCACCCGGACAGCAAAATCCCCGCTTCCTGCCGTGCGGATATCGGTTTCGGGAATTATCTCCCACGTGGTATGCACCGGCAGGCCCGCCTGGGAAAAATCTGCATTCTTCGATACGAGGAATGTTTTAGTATAATCGTGCTTGGGATACGACTGTTCAATATACCATGTATCGGACCAGTCATCCTTTGGGATCTGGCTGATATCGATATCTTCTAAATTTTGATTGAGCCACAATCCCTCTTCCTTATCGGGAGGATTCGTCACAATATGTGTCCAGGTACCTTCCGTGTGATACAGGGTGAAAATATATAATCCGTCATTCCTGATATTGAAATCAAAAACCCGGTAAAGCCCGGTAATCGTGGCGTCGTCGCCGGTTCTTACTTGCCTGTTTCCATCCTTGTCTGACAGAACCGCGATAAGATAGCCTTCCGGCACCTCTTCGGATCTTCCCCAGACATGGCTGCTTCCGACCGCAAGGGATACGGTCTCCCCTGTTAGTACCCTGCCCGAATCCGGTATGGCCCAGGTATCGTGTCCGTCAGCAACGCCAGTACAGGAGAAGATAACCAGTATGGCGAGGAGGATAATCTGTTTTGTGATCATACCGGCCTCCTCACGGGTATTTGAGGAGAAGGGACCCGAGTCATTCTCCATGGTTTCCGGGTACTCTTCAGCACAATAATCATCAGGCTCATCTTTGATCCAATGAGTTCATTTTTAATAAGCCCGTCTTTGAGTGAAAAATAATTTGCAGTTATTATTATGAGAGCCCGTTTCTGCTTCACTTTGATTTCGGAATTATTAATCACATTTTGATCTTCACACTACAACGCTTTTCTCAATGGAAATGTTCCTTCGTTATCTCCTGCTCACGTCCGGGGCTGTACAGCAATTATATACCGGGACATTCCCCGTGTGATTGCAGGAAGAGAAGAGCATTATCCCCTCCACGAATACGAAGCGAGTGCTTGTTCAGGCAATAGACCGGCTGCATCCAGGAGCGGGTAGTCTCACCGGGTATATCCTGCTCATCACACTCGCAATCGCCATGATTGTTATCCCGACAGCTGCCCAAACAATCCCGAACGGATCCGCACTGTCAGAAAATATTTCTCCTGATATCGTGCAGATCGGCGTCTATGTCGTTGATTTCAACCGGTTCAATATAGAGGACGGGACGGTTGAGGCGAATTTTTACTCAACCCTCGTATCCGATACCCCCATATCGATTGACGATCTCGAGATCATGAACGGGCATATAAAATCCGTGGACACGTTTATTGATACCCCCAATAAAAAAGAATACCGGATTATTGCAGCCCTGACTGCCGATCCTGACCTCCGCCGTTACCCCTTTGACCGGCACACGCTCCCCCTCGTAATCGAGCCGAAACTCAAAAACGAACAGCAGATGATTCTCATGATTAACCCGGCAGAGAACGGTTTCGATCCCGATGCAGACCTCCCGGGATGGCAGCTTACCGGCACCAGTTTTGCGATCACGAACAAGACCTACGTGAACGAAGAGGTTACCTATTCCCGGGCAGTATTTGATTATGGCATTACGAGAGACGCCACGTCAACCGTCCTGAAATTTTTCCTGCCGATCATGCTCATCATCGTTGTTGCCCTTTCATCCCTGATGATGAAAGTCTCATCCTGGCTGGGCCTTAACGCCTCGATGTTCCTTGCTGCGGTGATGATTCACTGACGTGTCGCCGATGCAATTTCGCTCGTCGCCTATACCACCTTCCTTGACCTGTTCATGATCATCACGTATGTGACGCTCGTCATGGTGCTCATATCCGGAATCCTTATCTTAAAATTCTCCGAAACCAAGGATACTGCACGGATTGAACAGGTGAACTACTGGGCGATTCGCATTATCCTGACGATCACGATCGTATCCTATTTCCTGCTGTTCCTCATGCTCCTGGTATAAGAGAGTTCATCAAGACCAGTATTTTTTACCGGGAATAAAAAACCGCAGCCGGTATTGATCGATTCCGGTGGCAGGTACATTCCATTGAGACTGGCACGTTCAAAAAGAGAACTCACAGGCCGGTTTTTTCCTGCACTATTCTTACAAAACTTTAATTTGGCAATGCAGTAAACCCGGTGCTGAGTGAAAAAAAAATGTTGCACTCAATCTAAAGCCAGTTTTGCCATACTCGCCATAAAATGACTGCAAAAATTAGTGCAGTCATCGCCGTGTTTATACAGTTTTATGAACATTTACCTGTGTCTGTTGGATTATGCAGAGGGGTGTTTCCTGCAGAGCTGAAAAAACTGCGGGCAATTTCCTGAGGACATATCCGGAAACGGCATAATCGGGATGCAGATGATGGCTGTACTACCCTTTGACCCTACGCTGCTGGTAAATCTCCTGTTGAGCATCACTATTGTACTATTGAGTGTATGGGGATTTTTCCGTATAGGAAAACCCACGCCCCTGTATTTCGGGATCGCATATATCCTGTTTGCATCTTCACATTTTTTTCTGCTTTTCGACATTAAAGTCTATGACGGACTCCTGTTAGTCTGCCTTAGAACTGTCGGGTACCTCTTTGTTGCAATCGGTCTTTTTGCGATAATTACGGATATCATGAAGCGTAAGAATGTCGAAAAAGCCTGCGGGAGAGTGAGGAACGATTGACGGCAACATTCGATCAGGCTGCCGTGGGAATTGTTGATATTTTTCCCGAGAACAAAATCTCCCGGTCCAATCGCAAATTCTCCGGCATTGTCGGGTACACTCAACGTGAATTATCCACGATGACACTCTGGGAACTGATCACAGCAGAAGAACAGCTGAACCATTTCGATAACCTTGCGCAGGTTATTTCCGGCCTTCTTCTTCTGCCCAATTATTCGGTAGAAATGCGGGTGCAGAAGAAAAACCATCAGGGAATATGGTGCCAGGTTTTCCTGTCAGCCGTCAAAGATGAGATCGGTGAGCCCAAATATTTCATTCTTGTCTTAGAAGATATGACCGCGCGTAAACGTGCGGAAGAGGAGCTTGCCCTGCTCAACGCGAGTCTTGAGGAACGAATTATTGGAAGAACTGCTGATCTTCTCTGTGCAAATGAATCCCTTGAGCTGGACGTGGATAACCGGATAAAAGCAGAAGCATCTCTCAAAGACACCCTGAGTGAAAAAGAGGTACTCTTGAAGGAAATTCATCACCGGGTAAAAAACAACCTCCAGATCATTATCAGCTTCCTGTACCTGCAGGTACAAAAGACCATCGATCCTGCGTCTGCCAATGCCCTGAATGACAGCCAGTCAAGGATTAAATCAATGGCGCTGGTTCACCAGAAACTGTACCAGTCCGGGGATCTCGCGTCGATTGACTTTGAGGGATACTTGAACAACCTCATCTCCAATCTTATGATGTCATATGGCGTGGATAAATCCCGCATCACATTTTCTGTTGATGTAAAAAATCTCCCCATCTCTATCCATTCTGCCATCCCTCTTGGGCTCATTATGAACGAACTCGTCTCAAACGCATTAAAATATGCATTTCCCGGCGATCGCTCTGGGGAAATCACGATACAGGGACAAAAAGAAGGAGATGGGCTGGTATTCAGGATCCGGGATAATGGTGTTGGAATTTCGGAAAAAACAGACTGGGAACACCTTGATTCTCTTTGCCTGAACCTTGTGCGTATGTTAACCCGGCAGATGAAAGGAACCATTCTCCTTTCACGCACGACCGGAACTGAATTTATCCTGTCGATCCCCGGCGAGGAACGGAGGCCCCATTCATGAAAAAAAACTTAATTATGGTTGTTGAAGATGAAGTGATCGTGGCAGAAGATTTACGTCTTCGGCTCTCGGCTATGGGATATGATGTACCCGAAACGATTGGCAGTAGTGAAGAAGCCTTGTCCCGTGTTGAAGAACTCTCTCCTGATCTCATTCTCATGGACATTGTCCTTGAAGGATCAGCGATGGACGGGATTGAAACCGCCCGTGCAATCCTTTCACGAATTGAAGTACCGATCATTTTTGTGACTGCCTTTGCAGATGATGTTACGCTGGACCGGGCCAAGACTGCCAATCCCTTTGCCTATATTCTCAAACCGTTCAATGAACGGGAGTTATATTCGGCCATCGAACTCGCCTTGTTCAAGCACCGCAACGAGCAGGAGATGAAAAAGCGGGATGCAATTCTTTTTGCCATCAGTTTTTCTGTTGAATGGTATCTGCGCTACCAGAAAGAGTGTCGCAATGCAATAGAAAATCCCACCGACGTCAAGGAAGCGGGCATTCTTGAAATTCTTGAGCACATCCGTATTGCAGCAAATGCAACCAGTGTCGGGATATTCCGGCTGAATCCGGAAACGGAAGGTAATGGGAAAGCCAGTATCCAGTATATGTGCGTTGAACCGGGCTCCCACCATACCGGGTTTTCCCCGGGAAATGGATCCGTGGCCTTAAACTTTTCAACAAGTCTCTGGAAATTCCTTCTTTCAAGCGGACAGGCTATTACCGGTGATATTAATAAACTGCCCGAGAATGAACGACAATTCTTTGAGGAGCAGGGGATATTATCCGTTGCGATTCTTCCGATCTTCAAGAATGGTTCACTTTGGGGTTTTGTTGGTTATGCAGATAAAGCAAGCCGTGAGTGGTCGGAAGGAGAGATTGAGGGTTTGTTGACCGCGGGAAATATTATTGGCGCTGTACTGGATTAACCTGCGACAAAGCCGGTGACCGGGAAAAGAGCCGATGACATAATGGTTATCCATCCATCAGTGAATCTCATTTTTTTTAGCACCGATTTTGTAGTTAATCCACGATACGATTATTCTATAGCGGACAGGTGAACAATTTGTCTGGGATTTGTTGAACTCATATTTTTCCCGTCATTCGTTCATTCTCTGCGACTGTAGGGATGGTGACCCCCTCTCTACCCCGGAGGGGGTGGCAGTCCAGGGAGAGCATCCCCTTGTCCCCCTCATTTGTTGAGGTTTTTTTATCAACCATTTCATGGTTATTGCACTATTGGAGGATGTTTGGGCGGCGGGTAAGGAAAAATGATCTGCCAGAGTCAAAAAAGAGCAACTGCTTGTTTCGCACCAGAATCTCCTATGAAAATCAATCATTTAAATGCAATCGGAGTAATCCATCCGTTACAATTATGATGAACGCCGCCGCCCCCGCGGCGGTTTTACTGATCAAAAATGTAAAAAACCTCCTTGTTCTGCCGTGCCTAAAGAGAGGCCCTGATGCGGGGAAACATCGGAATATCATCAATTTTCATGGTTCCTGAGTGAACCCGATCTGCTCATGTTCGTTTCAACAGAGCCATTGTCCGCTATTCTTTCACATATTCGTGAAAAAAGACCCTGAACAAAATCTTTAGTCCGGGTTTTGTGCATCCCGGGTAAAATAGACCAGGGCAATGACCACCAGGCTTAAGCAGAATGCGGAGATGTACACAGCCAGGTACCCGAGAACAGAGTGGGTTGGTGTCAGCCGGGGAACCAGCGGGGTATACCCGCTGCATGCATACGCAGGGCAAATAAGCTCTGGAAAAGTGCGATCCCAAAGACCAGCCCGGCATGCCGCACGGTCATCATCACGCCGGACCCGTTTCCCAGGAACTGCGGGGGACAGTGCCCCATGATCAGGCTCCCGTTCGGCCCGAAAAAAGCCGCGGTGGATACCCGTGTGATGATCATTCCAATCACAATAAGGATGACAACGGTCGCCGGGTTGAAGGTAAAAAAGATCAGGAAGCCTACCGCAGTAAGGCCGATAGCGATCGTCGATATGATGGGGCTCCCATACTTGTCGGCGAGACCTCCGGATACCGGGGCTGCTACTATGGAGATTAACGCAGGAATCATCATGATCATGCCGGCAAGGAATGAGTCGAGGTGCCGGGAGTTAACCAGGTACAGGGGCATGAAATAGGTGACTCCTGAGAATAAGGCTGTAACGATAAAACAGGCAATAATGCCCATAGTAAAATTCCGGTTTTTTAACAGTATGGGATTGATGAGCGGATCGGGGTTCTTTTGTTCTTTCAAAAAAAAAAGATGAGGCCGGCAATAATTCCTGTGGTAAAGAGCAGGATAAGTACATTATCCGAAGTGCCCGGTACCTGGTATAAGGAGAATGCAGCAAGAATGCCGGCAAGGAACACGACAAAGGTGATCTGGTTGGTCAGGTTGGGGAATTTATGTAATGGGGGCCGGTTCTCAAGAGGGATGTAGTACCGGCCCAGCAGTATGCCGGCGATGATGACCGGAAGATTGATGAAAAAGATCCAGCGCCAGCTGAAATATTCTGAGAGGAGTCCTCCCAGTCAAGGGCCCATGGCAAACCCGAGCGCCGAGAATGAAATGAGGTACCCGAGCGATCTGCCCCGGACCGATTCCGGGAGATCGCGGACGATGATTGCCGGGGCAACCGCAGACATCATAGCTGCACCAACGGCCTGCACTACCCGGGAAACGATCAGGAAATAAATATCCGGGGCAAAACCACAGGGCACAGATCCTAAACCGAAGATACAAAAACCTGTTATGAGGAAATTGCGAAACCCGTACCGGTCGGCCAGTTTTCCCATGAACATGATGAGGCAGGTCAGGGTGAGCAGGTAGGAAAGGATGACCATCGTGCCAAGACCGATCGGGATCTGCCAGTCCCTGATAATAGTCGGTACAGAAATATTGACGATGCTCATGTCCAGGGCACCGAGAAGCGAGGCAAAGGATACCGTGCCGATAATGATACGCTGGACGGTTTTATTATTTAGATCGGGGGCCGGGAACAGGTGCACGGGGATCGTTCTCTGCATTGTTTAGTTGATAGTACAGATAATCTTCGTATTATAATAAAAAGTTCTGATCTGTATCCAGAACCAGAAGTTGCAGAAAAAAGAGTGGTGCGATCAATGTCCGGCTTTTCATCACGGTTTTGGTGAGGGGGCGTGAAAAGTCATACCAGGATTTATGTATCCTCCCTCCTCTGATTCCCTCTCCTTATTCAGGATATTCCCGTTCACGGGGTTTATCCACGTATCGAAGAACAAGTCGCCAACCGTTTTTTAAAATTAAACACGTTTTTTACCTGAACGCAAATGGGATATATTTCCTTAAAAAACCAGGTACAAAACCCGAAAGTTATTACGATTTGGAGTAGATTTTCATACTAAGTGTTCTCTCAAGCAAAAATTCGTAAATGAGGGATCATAAACTCTTCGGGGTAAAAAATCAAACATTATAAAAAAAACCCCAAATTTTATAACATTGGAGTTGGACAAATGGGTAAAAAAGGAATGTTACTTGTTGGGCATGGAAGTACGATGCCCTACAATCAGGATCTTGTCGAGAAAACTGCCGCAATGATCAAGGCAGGTAACACGGATTTTATTGTAAAGTGCGGTTTTATGAATATGAACAAACCCACGATCAAGGAATCACTCAATGAGTTCCGTCATGAACCCATTGACACACTCGTTGTTGTCCCCTTGTTCCTTGCAAAGGGTGTTCATATCGAAAAAGATATTCCCGGCGAGATTGGACTCCCTGAAGGAACCAAGAAAGGGAGCTTTGCAATGAATGGGAGATCGATTCCGCTCGTGTACGCAGACCCGATCGGAAGCGATCCCCTGCTTGCCGATCTGATGGTCAAGAATGCAATAAAAGCACTTTCCCTCATCTAACTTTTTTATGCACATCCTGGTACTGGATACAATTCATGGCGGCAGGGAAATTGGCGACATGTACGTGGGTGAAGGACATGTCGTTGATGTTGTGGATGTATACACCGGTACTACGCCGGAAACTGCGGGGAATGCCAGGACCCGGACGTATGATCTCATCGTTGCACCGGTACACCTGGACCCGGATTACCCGCTTCTTGCAAAACAAAATACACCAATAATCACCCATCACGATGCAGTACGCCAGTTGCTCTGTGAAAAACTCCCCGTTCCGATGATCGAGATCACCGGGGCGCGGGGAAAGACAACTACCGCACATGCGCTTGCTCACCTGTTACCGGGAAAAGGTGTACTGCACACTTCGACAGGCACCTATTCCTATCCGACAAAGAACCGGCTCGGGAAGCGGAGTATCACCCCTGCATCGGTCCTTACAGCCGTCAGCTATGCCAACCAGATGCCCGGCTGGCTTATCGCTGAAATATCCCTTGGGGTTACCGGACTCGGTGATCTTGCCATCATCACTTCTTCAGAGAATTACCCCTTTGCTGTGGGAAAGAAGTCCGCAGTAAAAGAAAAAATTGCTTCTGCACAACACGCAAAACGCATCCTTGTAGCAGACATGATTTTTTGTGACTACGAAAATGTCGTGCATATTGAGGATGTGGCCCGGTGCGATGGTATGAACTGCACCGTGGAACTGGATGGAATGCGTTTTACCCTGACAAATCCCCTCTTCACCCTGCCACCCTACCGCCTTCCGCTCATGCTCGCCGCAACGGCAGCAATAATGCTCAATGTTGATCCCACACCGCTCAACCATTTTGCTGCCCTGCCGGGCAGGATGTCGGTCAGTCATGAAAAGGACCTCATCATTGTCGATAATGCCAACAGCGGGACAAATGGCGCGACAACAATCTGTGCCGCCCGCTACGCACGGCAGTGCGCCGGAATGGGCGAACTGACCCTCGTGATCGGGCAGGTAAAAGGAGATGGTGCGGTCTGTGAAGGCTTCCCTTTTGACCAGATTCTCTATGCAATTGAGAAGGTGCGTCCCTCGAAAGTGATCTGGGTGGGCCGGATGCCGGATACGGGTTCAGAAGCCTGCCGGTCCGTTCAGGATAGTATAGATGCTCACTGCACGACATTTGATGAAGGCCGAAACGTTGCCATCGAAAAAACCGATAAAGGATCCATTGTCCTTGCCGTAAAAACCTGGAGATGAAAAATAATGAAATACATGCACCCCCGCCCCAGTTCGATCGTAGCTGCACTCTATACTGCCCGTGATCTTGAAGCAGATGTCGCTATCCTGCACGGTCCGTCTGGTTGTTCATTCAAGCATGCTCGCCTTCTCGAAGAAGATGATATGCGGGTGCTCACCACGTCCTTAGCGGATAATGAGTTTATATTCGGGGGGCAGGCATCGCTTGAGAATGTGCTGCGGTATGCCGAGGATCACTTCTCGCCAAAACAGATGGTTGTTGTGGGCACCTGCGTTTCTATGATCATTGGCGAGGATCTCCAGTCTGCCATTGATGGTGCAGGTGTCACCACCCCGACTATCGCTGTTGACATCCATGCGGGCTTTTTAGAAAATATCGCTGGCGTACTCGCAACACTCGAAGCTGCCCAGCTGGCGGGCTGGATAAGCGAAGAGGAACTTACCCGCCAGCAGTTCCTGATGCAGAAAGCAAACGAGGTTGAGCGGGTCAGGGGCGCAGCGTGCAAATCCTACATAGAGCCCTCCCGGGGGGATCTGAAACACCTGGCGGCAGAGCGACTGCGGCAATGCGCACGGAGTGGCGCAAAGGGGGTCGCGATCCTGAATGCAAAGAAAGAGACGACGTACATGTTTGCTGATGAACTGATCGCTCTCCACGATAGTTGCCCTGATGCAGATATTACCTATATTGCCAACCTTGACCAGCGGGGACTGCCAAAAGTGCGCAGGGATGCTGCAATCATTCTTGATGAGATGAAGAGGCGGGGTGTGAACGTTGAACTTATAGGTGCGCTCGATGAGTATGGCGCAAACGGTGATATCCTCGGAAAGCGCATCCGCGAGATCGCCCCGTCATTTGCATTGATTGCCGGGGTTCCGCACGCAATTCCTATGGAATATACAACCGGTATTGAGTGCTTCTCCATCACCAATGGTCCCCGCCAGGTTGAACCGCTCAAAGATCTCGGTCACCAGCATGTGATGGTCGAGATAGACCTTCACCCCAAGACCCTGGGTGTCCGGAATATCGTGGAAAGCGAATTTGGGGCGGTGCTCCGGAGTCTTTAAATGAAACAGATCCTCATCACCGGCGATCGATCCAGCAGCGGCAAGACCAGTATAACGCTTGCTCTCACAGCCCTCCTTGCAAAGAACTACCGCGTCCAGACGTTTAAGGTGGGGATGGATTATATTGATCCTTCCTATCTCGCAGCAGCATCCGGTCGGCCGTGCCGGAATCTGGACAGTTTCGCGCTCTCAACTGGCCAGATTGGGGAAATTTTTTCATATGGATGCCGCGATGCTGACATTGCCCTTGTGGAAGGGGTCCGTGGTTTGTATGAGGGGGCAGAAGCACTGACCGATGTGGGAAGCACCGCTGCAATTGCAAAAGAGCTTGATCTTCCGGTAATCCTGGTGGTATCTACCCAGAGCATTACGCGCAGTGCCGCGGCACTCGTGAAAGGATTTCAGGAATTTGACCCGAAGATCCGCATTGCCGGGGTAATCCTCAACAATGTGAAAGGTGGCTCCCACAAGGCAAAAGCGGTCGCGGCCATTGAGCACTATTGCGGGGTGCCGGTTATTGGTGCCATTCCGCGAATGGAAGAGATGCACCTCACCATGCGTCACCTGGGACTGGTGCCTTACCGGGAGGGAGCCGGGAAAGGAGATTTCGATGAACGGATTCGCACGATCACCGATATGATCGGGCAATTTGTGGATCTTGACCGGCTCCTCTCCTTAATGAAAGCCAGTCCCGTTCCATTGCAGCCTTCACCCTCATTTGAACGAACCCGGGAACCTGACGTGACCATTGGCGTGGCATTCGATGAAGCGTTCAACTTCTACTATGCCGATCTCTTCGATGTGCTTTCATCACTGGGTGCCCAAACTGTGTTATTCAGTCCGGTCCATGACAGTCTACCCGATGCCGATGGGTATATCATTGGCGGCGGATACCCGGAACTCTATGCCCGTGAACTGGAAGCCAACCAGAAAATGAGGGATGCGATCCGTACTGCATCCGATAAGGGTACACCGATCTATGCAGAGTGCGGAGGTCTCATGTACCTCACCGATCGCATTGTCCTCAATGCCGGCTGGCAGGGTGCAACCGAAGCACAATTCTATGCGATGTGCGGGGTTTTCTCCGGAGAGACGCGGATGCCTGCCCGCAGGGTTGTCAGTTATGTAACAGGGACGAGTGATGAAAACTCTCCTGTTGGCCCGGCACAATTTCACGGACATGAGTTTCACCACTCTGATGTCGCACTGTCACCCGATACGCGGTACGCGTACCGTCTTAGCCGCGGGATCGGCATCCGTGACAATCACGATGGGGCTGTGATTAACAATACCCTGGGCAGTTATACACACCTGCATCCGGTAGGGAGCAGGGGCATGCTCGAACACTTTGTCCGTGCCTGCCGGAAGAAGTGCTGAATCCTCAAAGAACCAGCCGTTTTTTATCCATAATCCGCTCAAAAGAAAAAACTACAAAAACCCCCGCGATCCATCAGAGACTATGATCATTTATTATGATGGGAAATATGTGCCCGATGACCAGGCGAAGGTCTCTGTGTTTGATCACGGGTTTCTGTACGGGGATGGCGTGTTTGAAGGTATCCGTGCCTATAACGGGAAGATATTCCGGTTAAAAGAACATCTCGACCGTCTCTATGATTCCGCAAAAACCATTGATATCCACCCCCCGATCTCAAAAGAAGAGATGACAGAAGCGATCTGTGAGACGCTCAGGAAAAACAACCTGACCGATGCCTACATACGCCCGATCATCACCCGTGGCGTTGGCAATCTCGGCCTTGACCCCCGCAAATGCCCAAAGCCATCCGTGATCGTCATCGCGGTCACTTGGGGTGCGATGTATGGTGACCTGTACGAGAAAGGCTTAAACGGTGTTACTGTTTCCGTGCGGCGCAATCCTGCTGAATCCATGCCCCCCAATGTCAAGAGCCTGAATTACTTAAACAACATCCTTGCAAAGATCGAGGCGAACTATAAGGGAGGAGATGAGGCGATTTTCTTTGATACGAATGGTTACCTGTCAGAAGGTTCCGGCGATAATCTCTACATCGTGAAGAACGGGGAAATCATCACCCCGCCCACGCTCAACAATCTACGGGGAGTTACCCGGATGGTGCTTATCGAGATTGCAAAATCACTGGGTATTACCGTGAAAGAACAAAATATGGGGTATTTTGATCTTTACACTGCAGATGAGATTATTTGCACAGGAACCGCTGCGGAAGTAGCACCGATCACTTGGGTTGACGGGCGCACCATTGGCAGTGGCAAACCCGGGCCAGTTACCCGGCAGCTGATGGCTGCTTTCAAAACAGTCACCGAAACTGAAGGCTATCCAATCAATAAAAAATAATTATTTTTCATGCTGTAAAATTATTTAAAAAACCATTCACGAAACAGTGAGATAAAAACACGTCTCTTCCTCCTCCATAATCTATTTATAAGCCGCAGGGTAATTATAGAAAGCAACTTGCTGCTATAGTGTAGTCCGGCCAATCATGCGGGCCTTTCACGCCCGCGACTGGGGTTCGAATCCCCATAGCAGCATTCTATTTTCGCAAATTTCTTTATAATATGTTCGTTATCGATCTAGTATGAATTTAAAAAAAACACAGACTGTCTCATACAGCATGCATACGGAATGAAAATGCGAAGCGGCACTTTCATATTAAAAATGTGATGGACCAATCTATACCGTTCCGGTTGAATTCAGTGCTGAAGTTTCCCCCGGTGTGATCGTGGGACTCACGATTTGAGTCACTACGGGTTTTGGTGTAGATGTTGGTTTAAGATCTACCTGGAAATAGATGATGCCTTTGGGTGCTGTGGTTGTTTTACGGTCCATCGAGATGCCCTTTTTATAGACTTCGATAACGAGTTCATCGGCAGAACCGTCCAGCTTCTGGATGGATGCTACAACCGGGCCATAAATGGTTGATATCATAAAGAACTGATCCCCGGTATTCTTTTCCCCTACTGTGGCCTGGCTGCCCGGCGTACCATAGGTGCCACTATACTTGCCGGGATAGGTTACTCTCAACCACACACCATTCGGCGGTATGGCAACCTGCGGTTGCGGTGTGGGAGTCAGGATTACCTCCTGAGTGACAACCGGTGTGAGAGTTTTAACAGGAGTTGGTGTGGCAGTGATAACCGTTGGAACCGGTGTAATTGTCGGTGTGACTACGGTGTTTTCCGGGGTTGCTCCCAATGAATTCGAGAAGATAACAATGCCAGCGATGGCTACCAGAATGACGATGACAACCACGGCGATAGTAACAAATTTCGGTTTGCGTGGGGGCCGGGCTGGCGCAACAGGGGGGGTCGGCATGGATGGAACTGGTGACGCGGATGACGAAGGAGCATCAGCGGGAACAGGTTCACCTGAAATAGACTGCGCAGGAACTTCTGCCTGAGGAGCATCCGCAGGAGATTCAACCGACGGGGTTTCTACCATGGGTGGCGGGGCAGGATACTGGCGGGGTACCAGGGGTGCCGGTTCACATCGACGGGGAACCGAATCTTCAATCAACGGTTCTATCGAGTGAATTACCTCTTCAAGCGTGCGCTCTTTGTGATCTCCTCCCAGGCCAAAGATGGGTTGGGTTGGAACCTGCACCTGGGGCACACCTGATGGCGCAGCAACCGGTGGCGTTGAAATGCTTGCCGGGGGAGCTGTTGCGGATTGTTCTGTTGAGCCTGCGACCGGCGTCCCGCACCGGTTACAGAATACAGATTCCGGCGGGACACGGTTACCGCACCGGGAGCAGAACGAACCGATTGGCAGGGTCGTAGTCTCAATGGGCCGGGGCATTGCCGGTATGGCTTCGATAATATTTCTCCTGGGCCGGGTGATCTCGACTTTCTTTTTTTGAAACGATGAACCCGAAATATCCGGATATGACGGGGAAGCAATCTCGGGATAGGGGGAAGATTCCTGTTCCGGTTCTGCGGTTTCAGAAATTTCCGTGGAATTATCAAAAGAAGAGATCTGTTCTTTGAGTTCCTTTAACCAGTCATCCCGTTCCCTCCTCCGTTCTCCACTGGCTTCGCGGGGAAAGGTAAGGATCATCTGCCGCGCAGTGCCGCCTTGAGAGAAAATGGCGAACGTGAGAATAGGATCACGAATTGCATTCTCGCCGCCATCAATGGTATTGATTGTTCCGATCAATATCTCCTGGGGCGGTATGAGCCCTTTCTTGCTGTCAATAAGAATCAGGCGCTTATTTGTCAGAACTGCATCAAACACTACCGATTTGACTTTAATATTATGAGCCTGGAGGATTACAGTCTCACCATTATATAATTCCGGAATATCCATACAACCCCTTCTTAATTATATTTAGGTTATTGACAGAAAATAAGGATTTGCAAAAAAACTGCGATTTGAATAAAAAAAAACCGCATGAACCCGGGCATACATCGCACCAGAACAATGAAAAATTACGCTTCCTTTAAATTCTATCCCCTCTGGATGAAATTCCGTCGGTAGATTGTTAAAATATTAAAAAAAAAATCAGAGATATTCCAGGTCATTCATATATGAACGAAGAACCGGGGGAACCAGAACCCGGCCATCCGCTTCCTGGAAGTTCTCAAGAATTGCACGCATGACGCGCGAAGTTGCTATCGCAGTGGAATTCAACGTGTGGATGTTTTGTTTCACTTCAAATTCGCTTTTATCCCGGACTTTGATATTGAGCCGGACTGCCTGATACGAAGTGCAGTTGGAGCAGGAGACCACTTCTTTGTAGGCATTCTCCCGGGGCATCCATACCTCGATATCATATTTTTTTGCGGCAACGGTACCAATATCCCCGGTACATATGTTGACTACGTGATAGGGAAGTTCCAGGTTCTGGTATATCTCTTCTGCATTTGCAAGGAGCTCTTCATGAATTTTCCAGGATTCATCGGGTTTACAGAAAACAAACTGTTCTACTTTCGTGAACTGGTGGACCCGGAACAAGCCTTTTGTGTCAAGACCATGCGCGCCGATCTCGCGCCGGAAACATGGTGAGATGCCAGCAAGTCGTAACGGGAGATCTTTTTCCACAAAGATCTCATCCTGGTACATTGCGCCTATCGGATGCTCGCTGGTGGCAATAAGGTAGGCATCATTACCGTCGATTTTGTACATCACTTTCCCAAAATCCGAAAGATCCGTGACTCCTTCGTAGGAGGTGCGATTGATCATGTAGGGAGGGATTACCGGAGTATACCCTTTTTTTGCAAGCAGGTCAATGGCATAGCGCTGGAGTGCCATATCGAGCAGGACCAGGTTGCCTTTTAAGAAATAGAAGCCCGCGCCGGAAATTTTTGTGGCTCTCTCAAAATCAGCCCACCCCTGATCAGCGGCGAGTTGGCCATGGTTCCTTACCTCGAAATCAAAAGTTCGGGGTGTTCCCACCCGTTTTACTTCAACATTCTCGGTATCATCTTTCCCGACCGGAACGCTGTCGTGCAGGATATTGGGCAGGCGCATCAGGTACGAACGGATCGTTGTCGCGTTCTCTTCCTGTTCGGCATCACAGTCCTTTATCTTCTGGGGAAGACCCGCTGCTTCGGCCATCAGGGCAGATGGATCCTGACCGGCTTTTCGTGCTGCATTGATCTCACGGGCAACGGAGTTGCGTCGCTGGCGAAGCACATCGGTCTCTACTTTGAGTTCGCGTGACCGGGCATCTTTTTTGAGCAGCTCGTCAACCCATGCGAGTTTATCAGTATCGTTGCGTTTTTTGAGATCTGCCTTAACTGCATCCGGATTAGCCCTAACGAACCTGATGTCAAGCATTCAAAGATACCTTCTTTTATTGATTTTATCCTGTTGATTGATCACTCAATTATTATGTATCGTTTTCATTCTTATTTTATGCAGGTGAATCTCAACTACCTCAAACAGAATTTTTATCTGACGCAGCGGCACCAGTAATGCTTAGGGAATCAAAAAATTATGAAAATCGCAGTTTCTGGGAAAGGGGGTCTGGGCAAGACCTTTATTGCAGGAAGTCTGGCTTCTTATTTTGCCCGGCATGGTCATCCGGTGATTGCCATCGATACCGATCCCTCTCCCAATCTTGCCATGACGCTGGGGATGTCCCGGAGGAAGCAGCCCATATTGTTCCCATTGCAGAAAATGAACAATTGATCAAGCTCAAGACCGGCACGGAATTTTTAGGAGTGTTCCGCCTCACGTTCTCAGTTGATGATATTATCGGGAAATACTCGGTCCCAACCCCTTCCGGCCCTGCCCTTATGGTCATGGGAACCGTCCGTTCGATGGGTGCCGGGTGTACCTGCCCTGCAAACTCGCTCGTAAAAGCACTGCTGCGACATCTTGTCGTTGAACGCAACGAAGTTGTAATCCTTGATATGGAGGCGGGTATCGAGCATCTCGGACGAGGGACTGCCGAGCATGTGGATATCCTGCTCGTGATTTCTGACGCAAACCGGAAATCCCTGGAAATTGCAGGAACAATCTGCAAGCTTGCAGGAAATTCAGCTATTAAAAAGGTCTTCCTGGTAGGGAACCGGATAGCAGATTCACGACAGGAAATGGCAGTGCGGACATTTGCAGACAAGCACAGTATTGCGGTTCTTGCCATGATCCCATTTGACCAGATCGTGGCGGATGCCGGCATGACCGGCAATTCCCTTAATGATGACAAGTCTCCTGCACTTCTGGCAATCGGGATGCTCGCTGAAACAATTTCGGCTATGAGTACGGTATAGTTTCTGAAATATTCCAAAATGGTGTGTGATAAACAGATGAGAACGATTGTTACCATGGGAAGAGGGGGGACCGGAAAGAGCAGTTTTGTCGCCCTGATGGCAAAATACTTCATCGATAAGAAAGCAACGCCCCTGCTCCTTATCGATGCTGACCCGGATCAGAACCTTGCCGAGATGGTGGGAGTAGATCTCGAAGCGGCCGGTAAAAAGACGATCGCAGAACTCTTATCGGACACTTTTATTGCAAAAGGGGGAACCACCGTTGGGGTTGCTCCCTCGCACCGGATTGAAAACCGGATCTGGGAGGAGGGATTGTACGAAGGGACACAGTTCGATCTCTTCGCGGTTGGGACAAAATGGGTGGAGGGCTGTTACTGCCTTCCGGATGCGGCACTTAAAAATGCACTCCTGTCCATAACCAAAAATTATGAGTATATCCTGATCGATTCCCCCGGAGGACTGGAGCATCTCAACCGGAAGATCGCCAGCAATGTGGATATCATATTCGATGTCATGGGGCCATCAGCCAAATCGTTTGCCCATGTCCGTCGTGCGTTCCGGGTAATCGGGGAAGTCGGCATCAGTTTCAACCGGTTTTATGTGATTGGGGGTTATGCGTTTCCCCCCGATGTTTCGGCCCGTGTCTCCGCAGAAACCAGTCTTCCCTACCCGGGAAATATTGCCTATGATGACGATGTAGCAGCGCATGTCCTTGCCGGAGAATCGCTTCTCGATATTCCGGAGACCTCTGTTGCCTATCGTTCCGTTTCAGAAATTATGGATCATGTGCTTCCCCTTTCGTAAAACCGGGCTGATTTTTACCCTGTAATAATTTTTTTTAATAATACGGCGCATAATTTTGAAAAAATCAGACCACGTTGTCCCCTTCGATAACCTTATGTGGGCTATTCTTCAATGTATGTATGAATTTTGGTGGGTGAAACGTGAGCAGGAAGGGTGTCAACCTCAAGATTAAAGAACTGAATTCTGATATCGCACATCTCCGCGATATCAGTCTCACGATTGGCGCCATTAACGAAGATACCTGGGATGAACCGATGGGACCCACACCTTTCCCGTCGCTCACCACGCTCCGGAACTGGGATCTCACCCTTCTCAATCGTTACAAACCGTTTTACCTGCCCTTCTGCGATCTCTGCTGCCTGTGCACCTACGGCAAATGCGATCTCACCGGCACCAAGCGCGGGGCCTGCGGTATCTCCATGCCGGCCCAGCAGTCACGCACCGTCTTGATCACCTCCTGCATCGGTGCTTCGACTCATTGCGGTCATGCCCGGCATCTCCTCGATCACCTGATCGAAAAGTATGGCGGCGATTTTCCGATAAATGTCGGGGATACGGGAGTTGAAGTGGAAGCTCCGGTCATCCGGCTGGTCTGTGGCATAAAGCCGGTCACGTTGAGCGATCTTGAACCGGTGCTGGACTACTGCGAAAACCAGATCACCCAGCTGCTTGCCGTCACGCACACCGGACAGGAAGGATACAATCTCGACTTTGAATCCAAGGTGCTCCACGCCGGTATGATCGACCAGCTCGGTATGGAGGTTGCTGACATTGCACAGATATCAGCGCTCGGATTTCCAAAAGCAGACCCGGAATCAGCCTTGGCCGATCTCGGACTGGGAACCGTTGATACTAGTAAACCAGTCATCCTGGTGATCGGCCATAATGTCCCGCCATCGACCGAGATCATCGATTACCTCCGGAAAAAGAGCCTGACTTCGGAAATTGAAGTCACCGGCATCTGCTGCACCGCTCTCGATATCACCCGGTACTCCTCAAAGGCAAAGATCATCGGCCCCATCTCGTGGCAGCTCCGGTATATACGCAGCGGTATTCCCGATGTGGTCGTGATCGATGAGCAGTGCGTCCGTGCCGATACCCTGCAGGAATCTGCCTCTATCCGGGCCCCCCTGATTGCCACGAGTGAGAAGAACTGTCTCGGTCTTCCTGACCGGACCGGCGATCCGGTAGATGAGATCGTCAATGATTTCCTGACGGGAAAGCAGACCGGGGCGCTCATCCTCGATCCCGTCAAAGCCGGAGAAGTGGCAGTCAGGACCTCGATGGGGATCGCCCCTTTACGAAAAAAACACAAAACCCTGCCTAAAGACGCGGATGCCATCATCGCGCTTGCCAAAAAGTGCACCCAGTGTGTCCTCTGCCGGCGTGCCTGCCCCAATGATCTACCCCTGCCCGCAGCTATAAAGGCAGCCGCGCAAGGCAACCTGTCGGGACTTGACGAGATCTACGATGACTGTCTCGGGTGCGGGCGGTGCGAACCTGTGTGTACGCAGAAGATTCCCATCCATAGCCTGATCGTTGCTGCTGCCGAGAAAAAGACACGGGACGAGACATATTGCATACGGACCGGCCGGGGTGCAATCCAGGATGTGGAGATCAGAAAAGTGGGCGGTCCGATTGTGCTCGGAGAGATCCCGGGGATTGTTGCGTTTGTCGGCTGCGCAAATTACCCGAAAGGCTCGCGTGAAGTGGCCGAGATGTGCATGGAGTTTGCAAAACGCCGGTATATTGTCTGCACCTCCGGTTGTTCCGCCATGTCTGCCGGCATGTACCGGAATGAAGACGGGAAGACCGCGTACGAACTGTACTCCGGCCACTTTGAAGCCGGCGGTATCGTGAACGTTGGCTCCTGTGTCTCCAATGCCCATATTGCGGGTGCCGCAATCAAGATTGCAAGCATCTTTGCAAAACGCCCATTACGGGGAAACTACGAAGAGATCGCAGATTACGTGTACAACCGGGTTGGCGCTGTCGGGGTCGCATGGGGTGCGATGTCCCAGAAGGCAGCCGCGATTGCAGCGGGCTTTTGGCGTCTTGGTATTCCGGTGGTGGTCGGGCCGCATGGCACCAAATACCGGCGTATGCTGCTGGGCCGTTCGGATAAGGAAGAAGACTGGTACGTGTATGACGCCCGCACCGGAAAGAAAGTTTACGGGGGGCCTGTTCCGGAGCACCTCTTCTTTGCCGCAGAGACCAAGGAAGAGGCGATGGTGATGATAGCCAAACTCACGATGCGCCCCAACGATACCAGCAAGGGCCGGGCCAACAAACTGGCAAATTATGTCGATCTTCACAAACGCCTTGTCGGGGGCATACCTTCCGATGTCCACCTGCTGGTTCGGACCCTGACCGACATACCCCTGACCATGAAAGATGAGATTGTCACCCATCTTGACGATAATAACTGGAAAGAACGCCTGATTCCGGATCCAACACTCTTGATGAGGATGATCCACAAGGAAAAGGAGCGCTAACCATGCCGATGACTGACTCGTGGCAGACCGCCGAGATACCCGGGCCCAAAAAGGCGTCCCTCATCATCAAGCCGGACATTGCCGATGCAATGATCCGTAGAGCCAAGCGTCCCATCATTATTGTCGGTCATGGCATCCTTGAGTATGAGGTTGAGGGCAGAAAACTGATCGACTGTCTTATCGAACTTTCCCGGAGGGGGAAAATTCCGGTTGTCGCAACCGCGAGCACAAACCGCGAGTTTCTCAACCGGGGTTTTTCTCCCTCCGCCATGATGCCTGCGGTAGATATTGCCAACCGCTTAACTGACCCCCAGTGGAAGGGCCTCGACGGGAAAGATTCCTATGACCTGGCAATCTTTGTCGGTCTCCCGTATTACATGGAATGGACTATCCTTTCCGGGCTCAAACATTTTGCTCCTCACGTAAAGACCATGACCCTCGACTGTGTGTACCAGCCCAATGCCAGCTGGTCATTCCCGAACAGCACGATTAAGGACTGGGCAGCAAATCTCACGTGTATCGTGACAAACCTGGGGGACTGAAAATCGCATGTTTGATACTATTCCCGTAGAAGTCGGTCTGGTTCATGAAGGGGAGCGTGTCCGCAAGAACGACATGCAGGTGGAACTCGGGGGTCCCGCCGAACCCGAAAAATTTGAGATTGTCCGGGTCCTGCCCATGGACCAGGTTACTGATGGCGAGATAAAGATTATCGGTCCTGATATCAGCGCAATGGAGCCGGGTTCCCATTATCCGATAGGCATTCTTGTTGAAGTTGCCGGTGCACGCATCGAGACGGATCTTGAAGGTGTCGTCGAGCGACGAGTCCACGAATACGCAAACTACATTGAAGGTTTCATGCACCTCAACCAGCGTTATGACATCTGGATCCGTCTTTCAAAAAAATCTTTTAAGAAAGGATTGAACTCCTTTACATTTATCGGCAAGGTCATGCATGAGCTGTTCCGGAACGAACTGCCCATTATCGAAAAAGTCCAGATAACGTTCATCACCGACCGGGAAAAGATCCATCCGCTCTACACCGAAGCACTGGTAACCTATGAAGCCCGTGACGCACGGGCCCGGGGACTCTCCGATGACGATGTCGATGAGTTCTACGGCTGTGCCCTCTGCCAGTCTTTTGCCCCCACGCACGTTTGTGTCATCACCCCGCAGCGCTATGCTAACTGCGGCGCGATCAGCTGGTTCGACGGCAGGGCGGCAGCGGGGATCGATCCCAAAGGCCCGATCTTTGCGATTGAAAAAGGCGAGTGCCTTGACCGTGAGAATGGTGAATATACCGGGATCAATGAAAGTGCAAAAAAGAGATCCATGGGAGAAGTGAACCGGGTTTACCTGTACTCGGCATTCGGGTATCCCCACACGTCCTGCGGCTGTTTTGAAGGCATTGCGTTTTACATCCCGGAAGTGGATGGGGTCGGGATTGTCCATCGGGGGTTCCGTCAGGTAACCGTAAACGGGCTTGCTTTCTCGACCATGGCTGATTCAACGGCCGGCGGGCGGCAGGTGGAAGGGTTCCACGGCATCTCGATCGAATACATGCGGTCAACAAAATTCATGCATGCGGATGGCGGATACCACCGGGTTGTCTGGATGCCTTCAGAGATCAAGGAACGATTGCAGGCATTTATTCCGGCTGATGTATTCGATGCGATAGCAACGGAAAAAGAAGCGGAATCCGTTGCCGACCTCAAGGTATTTTTAGAGGCCCATCATCACCCGGTGATCCAGCGCTGGAAAAAAGAGAAAGAGACCGCCGTTGAAACCACCGGAATTCCCCTGGTATTTTCCGTCGGGGATATTCCGGTTACCATGGGTGGATTCCGGGTCATCTTAAAAAACGCAAAGATCACAGCCGAAAAAGTGATTATCCTGCCGGTCAAACCCCCGGCACACAAGGAGAGGTGAACATGGTTGCGCAAAAAAATAAACCCGGTACCATGAACAGTGAACAATTGCTCACCTTAGCCCCGCAGCTCCTTGAACTGCTCAAAGGTGTCCAGCAGGTGGAACTCCAGAATGTGACATTGGAAATAGGCGATCTCGAGTTTTTTATCCCGTCATCAGTATTTGCTCCTCTGATCAGCCCCGCCCTTGCTCCCCCCGTTTCGATACAAAAACCCACAGAACTGATCCGCGAATCGTATGTACCCCTCATCACGGAATATCCGGGTAAGATCCGGGAAATAAACCTCGGGGCGACAAAAGCACAGGGAGGCAGCCGGAACAAGACGATCACCATCGGGGGTGCAACCGAACCTGCCTATTCGGATCGATCACATCCTCCGGTTCATGCCCCGGTCATCTCCCTGGATGTCTTTGACATGACGGTCTCACTGCCAACGGTCCTTCGCGAGAACGTGAAAGAGGTGATGGGAGATCCGGCCGAATGGGCCCGGATGAATGTCAAAAAATTCGGGGCAGATATGATCACCATCCACCTGATGAGCACCGATCCTCTCCTCGGGAATGCCAGTGTAGCCAAGGCGGTAAAAACCGTTGAGGAAGTGTTGCAGGCAGTCGATGTCCCGTTGATCATCGGTGGCTGTGGGGACCCGAAGAAGGATACCGCTGTCTTTACCGCAGTTGCCGAGATGGCGCATGGCGAACGCCTGCTGTTAAATTCGGTCACGCTCGACATGGCCGAGACAAAAACCTTAGAGAGTGTTGCCACTGCCGCCCGCAAGCATGACCATGTGCTCCTCGCATTCACCGGTCTTGAACTAAATAATGCCAAGGAACTGAACCGCCGGCTGTACGAGTATATCGCACCCGAGCAGATTGTCATGGACTTAACCACCGTTGCGCTGGGGTACGGACTGGAGTATTCCTACACGATTCACGAGCGTGCCCGGTATGCGGCCCTCATGGGGGATGCAGAACTCTCACACCCGGTCTTATCGGCAGCTACCAATGCCTGGGCTGCCCGGGAAGCCTGGATGAAGATGCCCCCGGAATACGGGCCCCGTGAGCTCCGTGGACCTATCTGGGAAACGGTCAATGCCCTCACCCTGCTGCTGGCTGGTATAGACCTGTTCTTAATGATGCATCCGGCAGCAGTGCGAACGATCAAAGATGTGATCCACCGCCTTGAAACAACAGAAAATTCCCCGGTTGAACAGCATCAGGACTGGGTGAGCGTGAGAATATGAACGGCTCAGGATCATTGCCGGCAAAAAAGGCAAAAAAGAGCATTCGCGAGATCAGCCCGATCGATGTCTATTCCCTGCTTCCCCGGACGAACTGTAAGGAATGCGGGGAATCCAACTGCATGGCATTTGCCACACGGGTAGTAAATGGTGAGCTGACGCTCTCTGCATGCCCCCCCCTTCACACGATCGAGTACAGTAAGGAGCATGAATCCCTGTCTGTCCTCATGGCACCGCCAGTCCGGCAGGTGACAATTGGTACCGGTGAAACGGGTATCATTGTCGGGGGAAAATATGTGCTCCAGCGGCACGAGTTCACCTACCACAACCCGACACCGGTGGCAATCGATGTCAATGATCTCATGACGGATGTTGAACTGGAGGGACAGGTACGGCAGATCAGCGGCTTTTCCTACAATTATATCGGGAGGACGTTAACCCTCAATGCGATCGCGGTCCGCTCCTGTTCCGGAGATCCCGCAGTGTTCAAGGCGACGGTACAAAAAGTTGCCGGCACAACCAACCTGCCCCTGCTACTCTGTGCTCTCGATCCTGTGGTGATGGAAGCCGGCCTGTCCGTAATGAAAGAACAGCGCCCGCTCATCTACGCAGCGACAGAAAAGAACTGGAAAGCAATGGCCGATCTCGCTATCGAGTTCCACGCTCCCCTTGCTGTATCTGCACCCCAGGATCTTCCGCTGCTCCGATCTCTCGTCAGGACCCTAATCGCCTATGGTATAACCGATCTGGTGCTTGACCCGGGCACGGTCGCAGAAGACGGACTGGCCCAGACCATCGACACATTTACTGCTATCAGGAAACAGGCCTTTAAGAATTTCGATGAACTCTCCGGCTTTCCGCTACTCGGGGTCCCTCTTACGGTATGGACAAGCGGGGAGTTATCCGAAGATGTCTTAAAATGGAGAGAAGCCCTCACGGCATCGATGCTCCTGTCACGGTATTCCGATTTGCTCATCATGCACAGCCTCGATGGCTGGGTGCTCCTCCCCCAGCTGATCTGGCGTTTCAATCTCTATTCCGATCCAAGAAAACCGGTCTCTGTAGAAGCCGGTGTGAAATCTTTCGGAAGGCCCGATCGTGACTCTCCCGTCCTTATCACCACCAATTATGCGCTTACGTATTTCACGGTAGAAGCCGATATCAAGGCAGCAAATCTTGATTGTTATCTCATCGTGACCGACACAGGCGGCCTGAGCGTGGAAAGTGCTGTTGCAGGCCGGTATTTTACCGCAGATGCCATCGCATCGGCCTTAAAGGAATACGGTGTTTCTGATCTGGTGAATCACAAGACACTTATTATCCCCGGACTCTCTGCCCGCCTCAGTGGGGAAACCGAAGAGGCTACCGGCTGGAAAATTCTTGTTGGACCTAAGGACTCTTCCGGGATAGCAGCATATATCCGGGAACGCTGGTCAAAAAAGTCATGAATTGTGCACTTACGAACAAAAATAATTCCCGGTCCGTCCGTATGATACTCCTTGCACCCCCCCTTTTTTCCGGGTTTTTCCCTGAGGCTCTTTATGAATGATCTTGCCACGGTCTCGTTCTCTCCGGTAAACCAACAGGTCTCCGTACCAAAGGGTACAACCGTGCTCGATGCAATCCGCCGGGCCGCGATCCTGTTTGAATCCATATGTGGTGGAAAAGGGGAATGCAATAAGTGCAGAGTCATATTTGTCCAGGGATTATGCGATGCCGGTTCACCGTTGAGCCTTGAAGGACTAACTGCTGAAGAGATTAAGGACCATTATTGTCGGGCATGCCATACCCATATTTTGGGAGATTGCGAATTCATTATTCCCGTGGAAAGCAGGATTTTTGCACCCCGGATTCTCATGAATAACGTAAACGACCGGTCGGATCCTGCACCCTCGGTCATAAAATACCGGTTATTGCCGGGAAATGACGGTGACCAGGCTACCTCCTCCCGCTCCCTGCGTCTTGACGGGTATACCGGTACCCGTCCGCACATGACAAAGGGGCAGCACGATCACCTGGTTCATGCACAAGGGCCGGTTACGGTCGTCATCACCCGCTCCCGCCATTACCCGGAAGTCATTGCTGTCGAAGATGGGGATACCCGGGAACAGACCTATGGTCTTGCCCTTGATCTTGGGACCACAACGGTGGTGGGTGTGCTGGTAAACCTTTCTGATGGGAGTATTCGTGCCCATGCATCCTCACTTAACCGCCAGATCACCTTTGGAGAGGAACTTCTCACCCGGATCCATGCAGCAAAAAAACCCGAAGGCAGGGCAACTCTCCAGCGTTTGGCTGTGGAAAGCATCAATATCGTTATCAACCAGCTGCTCATCGCTGCCAATACCGACCGTTCCTCAATATATGATGTCTGTATCAGCGAAAATACGGTCATGGAATATCTCCTGGTCGGAAAGGACTGCCAGGATCTTGAGCTTGTCAACACGGTGATCGTAAGAAAACCTATCGTAATCCGTGCACACACGCTGGGAATCGGGGTACACCCGGAAGCGTATGTGTACTGCCTGCCCAATGTCAGTCGGTTTGTCGGGGGGGATGCGGTCGGGGATGTCGTGGCTTCGGGCATGCATAGTTCAAAAGAGCTCTCCCTTCTCATCGATCTTGGCACCAATGGGGAAGTGGTTCTCGGAAATGCCGACTGGCTTGCTTCGGTTTCCTGTGCATCCGGCCCGGCCTTTGAAGGGGCCGGTATCAGCTCCGGTATCCGGGCCATGCAGGGAGCGATCGATTCAGTTTCCATCGATCCAATTCAGTTCACCGTATCCGTAACTACGGTTGGAGATGTTCCCCCCCGGGGTGTCTGTGGTTCCGGGATCATTGATGCAGCAGCAGCAATGGCACAGGCAGGAATTCTTGACTTTACCGGAAAATTAGTCTTAGGAAAACCCGGCGTGCGAACAGGACCTTACGGCCCGGAATATGTGCTTGTACCCAAAGACAAAACGGCTACTGGCAGGGATATTGTCATCACCACGCAGGACATGGCATATCTGATGGATTCAAAAGCTGCAGTACTGGGGTCGATCGGGGTGCTTTTGAAAAAATACCGCATCGCTGTCGGGGATATAAAAAACGTGTACCTTGCCGGAGCATTTGGTGCCTATGCCAGCACAAAAAATGTTGTCAGGTTCGGCATTATCCCGGATTTTTACAATGCTACCTTTCATGGAATCGGCAATGGTTCGTTAAGCGGTGCTTATGCGGCGCTCATGTCGGATAAAAAACGGCAGACTGCGCAGGATGTGGCAGATAAAATGGTCTATATCGATCTCCTGTGCGAAGCAGATTTCATAGAAGAGTACTCGTCAGCAGTTTATATCCCGGGAAAACCGGAATATTTCTCCTTAGGTATTTACTCAAAGAGCCAGCCGAGATCCTGAAGTTCTTCGATATGGGCGAGTTGCATGTTGATATCGGTCTTTTCGGGTATGTTGAGCTTGGCAACGATCTTATTGGAGCCGCCAAAAGTATCCAGCGTTGCACCCAGTGCAACGAGATCCTGTAAGATCTCATCCTGCATCTTCCTACGGTCTCCTTCTCCCAGTTTAGCAATGAGCTGGAATTCAGGGTGTTTTAAGATCGCAGTCTTATTGATCGTAATTCCGCTCTGGGTTTCCATCACCGCATCGAAAGCTTCCCTGCGCATCCGCTGGTTCTCCATATGGGAATAGATGCGATACCCGGTCTTTACGGATGTGGCAATCTCATCAATTTTTTCAACGATCTCTTCAACCATACGTTCAAGATTATCCTGTGCATGGGTGATGGCAAACATGTGGAAATCGTCAGAATATATCCACTGGATCTCGGTGGTGTTGGCTTTTTTGTAGATCCTTTCGGTTATGATCCAGTCTCCGTGCTTCAGTGCGAATCCGAGGATTCGCACGTCAGGTTTTTTCGTGACAAGGACATGATAGACCTGGAGGTCATCAATCACCGGTGTTCCATCGTCAGAGTACTCGTTTATGACGAGTTCAAAACATCGCGTTCTTGGGTGAGGTGGTTTTAATACGACGCTGTCGAACACTTTCCATTTATATTCCATGACCTGCTGGATGTCGATCTCTTCATCTACATCTATAAGATAGGAATGATCGGTATGATTCCGGCCAGACTTCTGGTACTCGTGGTAGACTACCTCAGTCATGGATAAGCCCCCGTTTCCCTTACGGTATGAACCCGGATCATCCCAACCTGTTTTTTATAGTGTGCCCAGATAAACGTCAATACAAATACATATTTTTGCTCTGTAGAAAACCTTGCTCCAAACAAATTGTATGAACCTGTCAAGGTTCGCGAGAATGCTCTTACATGAGATTTCCTTCATCTGGATCTGATATATACGGGATTTCAAGTCAGCCCCGTA
>JBAZRZ010000022.1:0-31516 GCA_041662685.1 Methanoregula sp. | reverse complement strand
GTTTCCTGGTCAAAACCAAATTCTCTTTCCTGAAAAGAAGATACGGGGCTGACCTGAAATCCCGTATATATCAGATCCAGATGAAGGAAATCTCATGTAAGAGCATTCTCGCGAACCTTGACAGGTTTATACAATTTGTTTGGAGCAAGGTTTTCTACAGAGCAGAAAAATTAAAGCATATAATGAAGAAATTAGCCAATTACTTTAGGAGATTGGATAACTTAAAATTGTAAAAAATACCAAAATCGAAATTAAATAAACCCGAAATCCAAAACCAGATGGCAATTCGATATATGTTCCATTAAAAAAATGTTGCAAAAAAATTCGATAACCTTCGTGAGTTGTTGGCTTTTCGACGACTTGTAATAATTTTTCACGAGTAAGATTTTGAAATTCTTGAATTAGATACACATATCCTGTCCAAGCAATCGAACTGAAAAGAATGAAGAAAAATAATTCCAAAAGAACAATTGTTTTTGCCGAGTCATCAGGAGTTATAATTATTGGCAGAAGCAGGAAGAGCGAACAGGCAAAACATAAAAAAAAAAACAAAAATTATCAGGGTATCTGCAACAAAATTAACTTTTTTGAACTCTTCATTTTCTGAATTTTTAACAAGGGAAATCTTTCGAATACCTACTTTAAAACTATTAACAATTGAAAAAAAAATAAAAATACAAGGAGATTTTGATGATCCCAAGTAAGATTTTTTTTTATCGCTGGTAAATATGATTTTAATGATAAAATTTTCATTAATCCTCTGCTATTCAGTAATTAATCAGAGAAGATAATGCTTATTTCTGGCTTATAAAAACGATTATTTTCTCGCAATCGTCACATACCCCGAGTGACTCACCGAGGTTGAAGGCCGGGTCCCCCGCTTGGACCGGGTCATCTCCCGCTCAATCAGTTCATGAGTATGCACTTCGCGGAACAGCGGGGTGGCTTCATCGACCACAATTGCCATCTGTTCCAGGAATGGTGTGTAACACGCGAGATACCCGCCGGATCGGAGCAGTGAGAATGCATGTCTCACATGTTCGGGCTGGATCTGGAGATCGAGATGCACCACATCATAGCTCCCTTCCGCTGCAAGGAAGTCAGCGGCCACCGCTTCGATGTTGGCGAGTTTCGACTCGGTGATGTTCTTCATCGCGAGCGTGGAGAACTCCGGCCGGACCTCATAGGTCTTTACGGTCTTTGCCACACCGCCAAAGAAGATCGCGGCAATCCCGCTGCCGGTACCGGCATCGAGCACATCATCATTGTGGTTCATGCCGGTGTACGCAATGACCAGCCCGATATCCTTCGGGAGCATCGGGGCGCCTGACCGCTTGCCGTACGTGAAAAAATCTGTTGGACGCGGGATGCGGATCGTAAACAGCGCACCGCTATGGGTGGTGATGATATCCCCACAGGATTTCCCGATAATGGACTCGAGCTCGATCTGGCCCTTGTCAGTACCAAGTTTTCCCGGCCCGGCTTTGACCCAGAATTCCCTGCCTTCCCCCACGAGAAGGACTCGGTCGCCTGCTTCGATCATCACTGGGCCAGCTTCATAATGGCTTCAGCGATATCGCCCTTGGTCGCCACGAGAGCTTCTTTTGCCTTCTCTTCAGATACGTTTGCAGAAACCGCTACCATCGTGATATCCTCTTTTGGGATCTCTACTGTAGCAGGTTCGAACCGGATATCCCCGGTAATCTGGTATGTTGTGGAGCCCTGCATGGTCATCGCCGATACTTCAGCTGAATCGAAGATGTAATTGCCCTTTGGTGTCTTGATGACAATACTCTGCACGTCTTCAATCGGCTCGACATTCATGCCGAGCTTCTTCATCATCGCCTTCATCTGGCGTGGATTGATATTTCCCGGAAGCATCTTTCTCACTACCCTGCCGTACTCTTACCGCTACTCCATAATTAAATGCAAGCATCTCCGTGCCTGAAACAACCGCAGCGCCGCAGGCAATCAGGCGATCCTCGCTTGCAACGACCATCACGTCATCACCCGCGCGGATTGCCGGATCAGCTCCGATCACATGTTTTGCAAACGCATTCTTGCCTTTTGCCACGAACTCTGCGACATCTTCCCTGATGATCACCCGGTATGCCGGCGCAGGCAGGCAGGCCTGGAGGCGTTTTGCCCCCTTAATGCCAAGCGTCAGCCTGCCGTCCGATGCCCGGACGGTTGCAAGGCGCACGCCCTCAAACCCGATCTGCCGGATACGCCCGGTGGTAGAGTAGATGAACGCACAGCCTTCGGGAAAGAGTCCCGTGCCTGCAAGTCCGCCAAACTGGTGATCAGCGATTGCCTGAACCCGCTGCAGCGAACTGTTCTCCGAGTATTCTGTTGACACGAACGACAAACTCCTCTTCTGCTGTTTTCGGGATATACGCGCCCGCCGCGATCTTGTGGCCGCCGCCCCCGCCGCCATACTCTGCTGAAGCATAGTTGAGCGCCTGCTGGAGATCGATACCCTGTCCCACCACCCGCTCGGTAGTTCGCATAGATACCTTGGTGAGCCTTGGATCCTCGGGCACCTCGCACATGATCAGGATCGGTTTTAAGGCATTGAGTTTCGAGAGTGCCATGCCGGCGCCAATTCCTACAATGGTGTCCGGGTAGCGCCCGCCCACATGAAGGTACTGGAGGTTATCGAGTTCCTTGACACCTGTGTCAATGATGAACTCGAGCAGGTTCCTGATGATGGCTCGGTGGTTCTTGAGCATATGTTCGGCTTCCCGGTACGCGTTGCCCCGATCCCCGCGCAGGATGGCTCCCCCGATCTGCGGTTTTGACCAGCGGCCGCAGGCATTGAGCATCGTCGCATACTCCTGGGCATTGCGCAGCGGTGTGCGGGGGATCTCATCCGGGAACCCGTAGGTCTCGGCAAAGAGCCGGTCCACCTTTTCACCGTTTGCAATTAACTGCTCGGCCAGCGCCGAGATGATGATGCGCTTTTCTTCCTGCGATATCTCTTCCCAGACGTACCAGCGGCCGCTTTCGGTCTGCTGCCGGATGCCGAGTTTCTTTAAGAACTGGCGGGCGCCTTCTGGATTGTTGCTGATACCGACGATGAATGGATCGTCATTGTAGGCAAGCGAGAGGTGCACCGGGCGCGTGGCGGTGCCGTAACAGTTGAGATCTTTTTTGCGCACCTCGACATTCTTGTGGCGTACCCCGTCTTCGACAATGATATCGCGTGCAATGCCGACAAGCCCGCATTTCTCCCGGGCCATCATATCACCCATGTTGCCGACAATGGCGAGTTTGGCGAGATCGATATTTGCCGGATCCAGCTGCTTTGCGATCAGGTACGAGACCCCGGCAGCACTCATCCGGTCGTGGCCGTAGGGGAGGCAGTTCACCTGAGTGTACTTCCTTTCACAGGGATGGTTCACGTGGTGATCAACGATGAGTACTCCTTTTTCTGAAAAACCGCGTTCCAGGAAGAGGTTCTGCTGGCCTGCGCCAAAATCAGAAAACACCTTGAGCGTACTGTCCGAAGGCACCTGCGGCATGGTCAGCGGTTCGAGTTGCCGGACAAAAACCGATTTTACACTTATTCCCTGCCGCGAAATCGCCTGCGAGAGGATAGCCTCGCACGAGATACCGTCAGCGTCGATGTGCGAGATGATGGTAATCCCGGGTGCATCCGCGATCTGCTCTGCGGCTGCTTTCACATCATCGCAAAAACCCATTGCATATTATTAGGGACTACCTACACATGAATTGTAAGGGAAATATTGTAGGGATATGAGGCCGTTTACGTTCGATGGATATCCTGAGGCGGGGTTCATCAGCCCCGCCCGGATGCGTGCGGTGGATAAAAATGCCATAGCGCTCGGGGTGACCGAGCTCCAGCTGATGGAGAGCGCTGGCCGGGCGCTTGCGGATATCGTCCGCGCAACCTCGCCCACGCGGGTGCTTGTGCTCTGCGGGAGGGGTAATAATGGCGGTGACGGGATGGTTGCCGCCCGGCACCTCCAGTACGGGGTAGATACCGATGTCTGCTACCTCGATATTGGAAAACGAATTGCAGCCTGCGAGCATCAGCTTGCCGCGCTGAAACGCTGCAGGGTCGGACTGTACCCGTTCACCTGCCGGGATGACCTTGAGGCATTGAAATCACGGTTTGCAAAGGCTGATGTGATCATCGATGCACTGCTGGGAATAGGTACCTACGGGGAACTCCAGGAGCCGTTGAAGACCTGTGTGAGCATGGCAAATGCCTCGCGGGCGAAGATTATTGCCGCAGATGTTCCGACACCGGGCATGCGGGCGGATCGTATCTGCGCCTTCCACCGGGCAAAGTGCGAAGGTTCAACGGTGGTCGATATCGGCATTCCGGTTGAAGCGGAGTGCTGTGTTGGGCCCGGTGATCTCACCCTCCTCCGGCCACGTCACCGCAAGGCGCACAAGGGATTCGGGGGCGAAGTGCTGGTGATCGGTGGCGGGCCCTACCAGGGCGCCCCCTACCTTGCCGGGCTGGGGGCATTACGGGCTGGTGCCGATATTGTCCGGATCGCATCGCCGATCTTTGAACCGGTGCCCGACCTGATCTACGAACGTCTCGAAGGAAAGAAGATTGGCGTGGAACATATCGAGCGCCTGATCACTCTTGCCAAGCATGCGGATGTGGTTGTCTGCGGAAATGGGCTTGGAGTGGAGAGCCATTCGGTGGTAACTGCAATCGCCCCGCACTGTAAGCGTGCAGTCTTTGATGCTGATGCCCTCCGGCTCCCGCTGCCGGCTGCGCAGGAAGAAACGATCTATACTCCGCATGCCGGTGAATTTGCCCGTATTACCGGAAAGACCCTGCCCGGGGATACGATTGGGCGTGCCACGATAGCCCGCAATGCAGGTATCTGCGGGACGGTGCTGCTCAAGGGCTATATTGATGTGATCACTGATGGTACCCAGGTGCGGTTCAACCGGACCGGGGATCCCGCGATGACAGTGGGGGGTACTGGCGATGTGCTCGCGGGCATTGCCGGCGCCCTTCTCGTTCACCTGCCCACGTTCGATGCCGCCTGCATTGCCGCGTACGTGAATGGCAGGGCAGGAAAACGGGTTGCCGCAGAACGCGGGAGCGGGATGCTGGCATCGGATCTCGTGGACCGGATCCCGGCAGAATTATTCCGGAATGACATTCCGGCTGAGTGAATACATGGTTGAGTTTACCCATATTCAGGACGACAAGGCACAGATGGTGGATATCAGTGGCAAGGGCGATGTGGTGCGGGAAGCCGTGGCAGCCGGTAAGATTTATTTACGGCCGGCCACACTCGCCGCAATTCGCGAGGGAACGGTCGTCAAAGGTAATGTGTTCGCCACGGCCCGGGTTGCGGCAACGCTCTCTGTGAAGAACACGCCCAACCTGATCCCGATGTGCCATTCCATCCCCATCAGTGCGATTAGCGTGGATTTCTCGGACGGGGAAGGGTTCATTGAGGCCAGCGTGCGGGTGAAATCAGCCGGAAAGACCGGCGTTGAGATGGAGGCGTTGACCGGGGTTTCAGTTGCTCTGCTCACCATCTGGGACATGGTGAAGTCAGCTGAGAAGGATGAGCACGGGCAGTATCCGGTCACCCGGATTGAGAATATCCGGGTGGTTGAGAAACGCAAGGGATAATCCATTAGTTTTAACACAGCCGGTTAGTGCCCGGTGCCGCAGTTCTTTAATATCCGTCTATCCTATCTATAAAAGCATACGGGATCCGTCCCGTTGAAAGGAATGTAGCTCATCAATGAGCCGAACCTTAGGTGATTACCATGGTAAAATCGATGTACGCCTTCGTCAGGGAGGCATGGAAAGTACCCGCAAAGAGTGGAGTTAAGGAACTCCTCTGGAACCGCATGCAGGAATGGCGCCGTGAAGGCAGCGTTGTCCGCGTTGAACGCCCGACCCGTATCGACCGCGCCCGCACCCTTGGTTACAAGGCCAAGCAGGGTATCGCTGTTGCCCGTGTCCAGGTCCGCCGCGGTGGCCGCCGGGTATCAAGATACGTCCGTGCACGCCGCACAGCAGCGATGGGCAAGAACAGCAAGACGATGGGAAAAAGCATCCAGCGTATTGCAGAAGAGCGCGCGTCCAAGAAATTCCCCAATATGGAAGTGCTCAACTCCTACTGGGTAGGACAGGACGGGAAGCTCAAATACTACGAAGTCATCATGGTTGACGGGCACCATCCCTCGATCCGTGCCGACAAGAACCTTGCATGGATGGCACATGCCACCCACCGCGGTCGTGCAGAGCGCGGAAAGACCTCAGCAGGACGAAAAGGTCGTGGTATGAGAGGAAAGGGTATCGGAACCGAGAAATGCCGGCCGAGCATCCGTTCCAACGCGAACCAGGGCAAATAATCTTATCCTCTTTTTACGCAAAGGTATCTTCATGAAGATCACCGATGCCGCTGTATACCCGTATCCGATCGGAGATGCATCGGTCCGCAGGTTAGCGCTCGAAGCCGCAACGCTCGGATTTGACAGCATTGTTGCCGCAGACACTCCTTCTGGCACCTATGCAGGAGTTGAGGTACGTTCGGGGTTAATGATCCGGGATGTCCCGGTCAAGGACGTCATCTCTGCCGTGAAACGCTCGAAAGATTCCGGCAGGATAATCTCGGTCAATGCGGCCAATAACAACTTCAACCGTGCCGTGATCGGCATCAAAGGTGTACATATCCTGCGTGGCATCCAGTCAGCGGACAAACTCGCATTCGATCATGTGGCGGCAAAGATGGCAGCCGATAACCGGGTAGCGGTGGATATCGATCTCTCGCCCATCATCATGGGGAGGAGTGTCGCACGACAACGCGCGATTCACCGGTACATGGATATCCTGGTGCTCGAACAGCGTTTTGAGTTCCCGATCACGCTCTCCACGCATGCCCGCTCTCTTCTTGACATGCGGAATGCCCGGGACATTGCCGGGCTTTGCAGCCTCATTGGAATGGATATTCCGGATGTTGAACGTGCGTTTGCAGGTGTCGGGAGAGTTCTCACACCCCCGGTACCGAGCGTCAGGGTGATTGCATGAGCACCCGTCCGCCCACTTTGCGCGAGAAGCACCGGTATATCCTCGCACGGATTGAACCTGCCGGAACCCTGCTTGAGCAGAAAGAACTGTATTATGCGATATCGGATGCGATCACTTCGCTCTGGGGCGATGCAATAACGGCAATCATCACCCCCGCGGTTGTTGCGCTTGAACACGGGCATGTGGTCATAAGGTGCCGGCGGGGAACCGAACGGGAGCTCGCGATTGCCCTCTCTACCGTTACCGCGTGCCGTGATGTCCGCATCTGCCTGCGTATCATCGCAGCATCCGGCACTATTGAGAGCCTGCGCTCACGATTCAGGCCGAAAAAATACCCCAAAACAAAAACACAACCTGAAATTGAGACTGGACCTGAACCAGAAACGGTGTCGACCGGGGCCTATGCGGGGATCGAACCCGTCATGCCGGAATGCACGTTTGCAAAAAAAACCTTCGTTATCGTGCAATGTAACAGTCAGAAGGTTGATGTGATTGAAAAGGGATTTAAAAATACAAACCGATTGTTCTTAACAAAAGATGATCTGGAGGATTTGAATGCAACCACAATATCAGACAGGATATGACCGGGCGATCACCGTTTTTTCCCCCGATGGCAGGCTCTACCAGGTGGAGTATGCCCGAGAAGCAGTAAAACGGGGAACCACCGCGGTAGGTATCAAGGCAAAGGACGGCGTTGTCCTGATTGTTGACAAGCGGGTGAGCTCCAAGCTCCTTGAAGCGTTATCGATTGAGAAAATCTTCAAGATCGATGAGCATATCGGGGTTGCCTCTTCCGGTCTTGTCGGGGATGCACGGGCACTGGTGGACCGGGCACGGGTCGAATGCCAGATCAATCGCGTCTCCTACGATGAACCGATTGAAGTTGAAGCGCTCTCCAAAAAACTTTGTGACCACATGCAGACACTCACGCAGTACGGCGGCATCCGCCCGTACGGCACTGCCCTGCTCATTGCGGGTGTGAGTGATGGTGACTGCCGTCTCTTCGAAACAGATCCCTCTGGAACCCTGCTCGAGTACAAGGCAACGGGAATCGGGATCGGCCGCCCGGCCGCCATGAAAGTCTTTGAGGAGGAATACAATCCTGAAATCGAAGTCAAGGATGCAATCCTTCTGGGCTTAAAGGCACTCCACTCAGCAACCGAAGGTAAGTTCGATATGGATACCGTAGAGATCGGTGTCACCGGGCGCGAAATCCCCCTCTTCAAGAAGATGAGCCGGGAAGAAGTTGCCAAGTACGTCGAACAATTCAAACAGTGATCAAACCTGACCTGATATGATACCGCTCGAAAAGTCCACCGTTGCGCGCCTCGAAAGTTTTGGGGAACGCTTCGAAATTCTCGTTGACCCCGACAAGGCTGCGTTAGTGAGGCAGGGACAGGCCATAGACATTGAGGATGTAGTCGCAGCCCTCAATGTTTTCAGCAATACCTCCAAGGCGACCCGCGCTCCTGACGAGGCACTCATAAAAGTCTTCCACACCACGGACTTCGAGACAATCGCGCGTCGTATCATTGAGAAAGGTGAGATTCATCTCACTTCCGATCAGCGCAAACGCATGATTGAGGATAAGCGCCGCCAGGTGGTAAACTTCATTGCGCGCAATGCAGTCAACCCGCAGACAGGACACCCGCACCCGCCGCACCGGATCGAGATGGCGATGGAAGAGGCGCGCGTTAACATCGACCCGTTCAAGCACCTCGATGAGCAGGTAAAAGAGACCGTAAAGGCCCTGCGCCCGATCCTGCCGATCAGGTTCGAGGAACTCCGGCTCGCCATCAGGATTCCTGCTGATTATGCTGCAAAAGCCTATGGCGATATTGCAGCCGGGTGCACGATGGAAAAGGATGAGTGGCAGAAAGACGGTTCATGGGTGTGCGTGGTGCGCATCCCTGCCGGGATACAGAGCGATTTCTATGATCTCGTCAATAAGCTCTCCAAAGGCGAGGGCCAGGTAAAAATCCTCAATCAGGTATATTAATTCTGACGACAAATACAACAAGACAGATCGGGGAATATCCATTATGGCAAGCTCCACACATAAAGCAAAAGGAAAAGTGACAAGAAGTGCCGGACGTTTTGGCTGCCGGTACGGTAGATTTGTACGTAAGCGAGTAGCAGATATTGAAGCTGTTTCAAGAGCACTTCACACCTGTCCGAAATGTGACATGGTGGCGGTTCAGCGCAAAGGAACCGGTATCTGGGAATGCCGCAAGTGCGGGTTCAAGTTTGCTGGCGGGTCATATGTGCCGCAGACGCCGGCTATGAAGATTGCCAAGCGTGCAATCGACAGGGCTGTAGCTGATAAAAGGAGCTAAACTGATCTCATATGGCAAGTTCGTATAAGTGTGCACGGTGCAAGCAGAAAGTTGAGATCGACGTCAACGTGCGGTGTCCTTACTGTGGTCACCGTATTCTTTTCAAAGAACGTGGCGCGGCGATCAAAGAGATGAAAGCCCGGTAACCGGTGCACATTCAGGCAGGTCGCCTGAATCAACAGACTTTATCTTCTTTTTAGTCGTATTGTGCAGAGGGATTCCTTGTGCCGCACCATGAAGCGATCTTCCGGTTTACCACAGACCATGCTGTTTCTATCTATGTGGCCCTTTCACCGGAACTCCGTGACGAAGTGAACCCGCGTTCAAAGACGAGTTGCCGGCTGGAAGGAGAGAATGTACTCCTGCTCAGGATTGATGCAGAGGATATCCCTGCCATGCGGGCCGCACTCAATATGGCGTTGAGACTCGTCAATGTTGCCGATGAGATGCAGCAGATCGCTGTGCAATAAACCTGCCCGTGCCGGTGATATTTTTGATCATGCACATAACAGCACATATCTTTGCTTTTCGATACTACTCTTTATGCCGTTTAGTGTTCAACATTATCGTTAAGCAGGTGAAGCATTTCGCTTTGCCCGGCGCAATCCTCAATACCTTTACTGGCAGAAATGTAACAGGAGAACGATCATGAACAATATATCACCCAAAGTACAGAACCAGCTGGGCATGCTCCAGCAGATCCAGCAACAACTCCAGAACATCCTCCAGCAGAAGGCCCAGTACGAGATGGCCGTCCGTGAGGCAAAGCGTGCGCAGGAAGAGATCAGCGATGCGGGTGAGGATGCAGTCATGTACATGAGTGTCGGCACCGTCATGGTGCAGAAGAAGAAAATCGACGTGAATGCAAAACTTATCGAAAAAACAGAGACCCTTGAGCTGCGCATTAAATCCTTAGAGAAGCAGGAAAAGATGTTGCAGGGCAAATTCGAGCAGCTTCAGGCACAGATCAAGGAAGCACTCGAAGGCAAGGGTGCACCGGCAGCCGCATAACCGGCCTGCTTTTTTTTTTTTAGTTTTCTCTTTCCGGGATGAGTATGTTCCGGCAGGTTTTTTGTATCAGGACACGAAACAGCATGTATGGATACGGTCCCCACAGCCCGGTGTTTCTTCTCGATCAAATCTGCTGCGGACCATGCGTCATGTGCGCATAAAGGACAATGCCGGAAGGACCGGAGAACTCCTTACATCGTCCACCCGGCCCGGGTTGCGGGATACGTGAGCATGTTTGGTGGCTCGCATGTGGCGATCATCTCTGCCTGGCTTCACGATGTCTATGAGGATTGTACGCCTGAATGGATCTCCTTAACAGATTCTTTTATCACGGCCCTACCTCTGCCGGAAGATGAACAGCAGGAGATCGCTGCCATTGTCGATGCATTGACCAAAAAGAATACGATATCCGGAAAATCTGCCCGGCTCTCCGACAGCATCGGGAGAATTCTCGACGCCCCACCCGAAGCTACGCTGGTCAAGATCTGTGATCGGATCGATAATTTCCTGGATACGGCCTGCCGCAACGGCCAGCTCAGGAAACGCTATCTCGTTTCAACGGATGAGATCATCGATCGGCTCTCTGTGCGTGCAGACCTGTACGGGTATGAAAAGGCCATGCATACGCTCAAAGAGATCCGGTACGCTTCCCCAAAAAATGAGTAAAGGATTATTTCCAGCGGGTCAGGTTGATCGCATTGACCAGCGCCTCAACGGATGAAAGCACAATATCGTCCCCGCTCCCGCTGGCATCGTAGATCTTCCCGAGTTCGTCTTCTACGGCAATCGTGACGGGGCACATCGCGTCCGAACCCCCGGCAGTGGCTTCGATGTTGAACTCTTTTAACTGGACCCGGGCCGGCACGATCCCGAAGATCGCCTTTAAGGCGGCATCAACCGGGCCATTACCCACAGCGGAAAAAAACATGCTCTGTGCCGTTTACCATCGCCTTTACGCTCGCGGTGGGGATCATGTGATTGCCGGTCATGATGGCGATATCCATTAAATCGAGCATCTTGGGGCTCAGTTCAATTTCCATCACGGTCTGCGCGATCTCGTAGAGATCGGCATCGGTCACCCGCTTGCCCTTGCTGGCGATTGCCTTGACTTTCTCGACAATCGCATCGAGCTGGGTATCGTTGGGACTGAGATGGACCTCGGACAGCATCTGGTGTACCGCATGCCTGCCAACATGTTTTCCAAGGGTCAGCCTGCGCCGGTGTCCGACCATCTCCGGCGTCATAATACCGGGTTCGAAGGTGGCAGCGTTTTTCATCATCCCGTGCGAGTGTATGCCGCTTTCGTGGGAGAAGACATTCTCGCCAACAACGGGCTGGGTTGGCGGTATGGCGATGCCACTGAACCGGGATACGAGGCGCGAGGTCTCAACGAGTCGCTCCTTCCGGAACCGGTATTGATCTGGTAGATCGATTCCAGGATCATCGTGGTCTGTGCAAGATCGGCATTGCCTGCCCGTTCGCCAAGCCCGTTTACGGTGACCTGTACCTGCGAAGCACCGGCTTCCACTGCGGCGATGGTGTTTGCCACGGCAAGCCCGAAATCGTTGTGGCAGTGCACGTCAACCGGGCACGTGACATCCCGGTGAATACGGCTAATCAGCGTCTTCATGCCTGAGGGCGAGATGACGCCGACCGTGTCCGGTACGTTGATGATGGTCGCACCTGCGTCAGCTGTGGTCCGGAAGATTTCGATAAGATAGTCCCAGTCAGTTCGTGTCGCATCCATAGCCGAGAACATGCATTTGTCGGAATGCTCACGGATGTAGCCGATGATCTCGCCCGTTATTGCAAGCACTTCTTCCCGGCTTTTGTTGATGGTGTTCTCCTGCTGGATGTCCGATGTCGGGATGAACACATGCACCATGTCGACGTCGCAGTCAAGACAGGCATCAACATCTGCCAGGACCGATCGTGCGAGTCCGCAGATGGTAGACTCGAGATCAAGTTTTTTGATAGCGGCCACCGTCTCTTTCTCGGCTTTTGACGATGCAGGAAATCCCGCTTCTATCGCGTGAACACCGATGTCAGAGAGTTGACGTGCGATCTGGAGTTTCTGTTCAAAAGTGAACGCAATTCCCGGGGTCTGTTCTCCATCCCGGAGCGTAGTGTCGAATATGGTCACGTCATTGTTCGCCGAGCTATCGGAGAAGATGACGATCCCCCGCAAAATCCTTGCGAGCAGTCATAATTTTTTATGGGGGCGCGAATTATTTAAAGAAATCCTCAAAACGGGAAATACCCGTAGCAATTTCGCCGTGAAACGGGCTCAGAAAGCGATATGTTTAATACTAAAATCTCCCTACATTAATAGCGCAGTGCCCCGCCTTAACTCAGCTTGGTAGAGTGCGCGGCTGTAGATTGGTTTACCGTTATAGGTAACTGCGCGGCTACCGCGATGTCCCCGGTTCGAATCTGGGAGGCGGGATTACTGTTCAAATGTGCCCAGGTAGTGTAGTGGCCTATCATGATTGCCTGTCACGCAATCGACTCGGATTCGAATTCCGACCTGGGCGTTGCTACGGTTTTTCTTTTTTGCTGTTTTTATTTGAATAGTCCCTTCTCCTGTCAGAACAAGTGTTTGGTTTCTGGCTGAGGATAGTTGATCAACCTGAGCGGGTCCCCCCCTTCACGGTCCGATCCCCCCGTCGATTTCTGCGGGTTTTATCTGCATTTGTATCTAACGTGTAGGACATGACATTGAATCTGCGCCCCTTCATTATCTCGGGCATTCTTATTATCGCTCTTTTAATCTGCGCTGGCTGTACACAGAGCCAGGCCCCCGCACCGGTCCCGACCACGACTCCCACCGCAGCAGTAACGACTATAGAACCCGCATCCCCGGCAGCAACCACCGCAGCCCTGAATATGGCAACAAAGGAAGAGATGGTTGCTTTCGTGAACGAAGCCGTTACCTATGCAAAACAGAACGGGAAGGAAAAATCCCTTGCAGAGTTCTCCAGCAAGAATGGATCGTTCTTCCGGGGCGAGCTCTACATCTACGCGTACGATCAGAACGGTACCACTATTGCCCACCCGGTGAACCCGGAGAAGATTGGCGTTAACCGCCTCAACGAGAAAGATGCGGAAGGCAACCTGTTCATTCAGGACCTGCGGCAGGCTGCCATCAACGGCACGGGCTTTTCCACGTATTATTACATCAACCCGACCCATAACAACACTATTGAGAAGAAACTCGGCTATGTAATGAGTGTCGATCCCACCTGGTGGCTTGGATCCGGTATCTACCAGGGCCCTGCCGATACGCCCATTGCACCCATAAACAAAACCCTGTCTGTTACGGGTAACGCGACAACCCATCAGGGCAAATAATCATCTTTTGTTTTGTTTTCGTGAACAGCCGGCTACTCAACCCGGTACCCTTTCTCCGTTAAGAAAGCAGCAATCCACGGCTCGGCATCCGCGTCAGTCTTCGGTCGTTTCCGTTCGATCTCTTCTCCAATCGCCCGGAGCGTTAGATCATCGGTATGCAGTCCCAGCGTACCCCTCACGGTACCCAGTACCTTGCCTTGCGGGTCCAGCACCCGCATTATCACGCAACGGTAGAACTTGCACTGGGCCGGGCTGTCCCGGTGAATGGTGCAGCGGCAAAGTGCCCCGTCCGGCCGGAGAAACCGGCACGCGGTTGGGTGCTGGTTCGGAAACGTGTGATCCACAAACAGGTGCCGCTTATCCTCATCAATCTCGGCAATAAAGGGTGTGCCGGTCGAGACCGATTCAGCCGCAAACGTAAAGGGCCCGAGCTGCTGCTCGATCACAATATAGTCGCCCAGGTACATGCAGCACGTACCGCACTGCCGGCAGGTAAACACCAGAGAATCACCCTCGCATAAGCTCAATAGGATGCGGTACTTAAAAAAAAAGCGAGTCCGGATTGTTCCTTAATGGGAGTATGCTTAAAGAAAAACCACGGGCTGTATTCCGGTTGGGAAAAAATTACTTTATCCTGTCTGCCGCTGTACGCACCACATATTTTAATGTTTCATAATCCGTTGTGGTGCCTCCCATCATAATGGTCTCAAATACGTTCTTCTTTGTGAAAATTACGGTGTATATCGCGAGATCCAGGGGATCCGCACTACGGGTTTCGCGGAAAGCCATGCTCTGGTCACCTATGGTGGGGAACGGAATCTCATGCCGCGTGGTACCATTTTTGCCGGATCGGATCCCTTCTATTTCGATCGCATAGACCTTGTCAATGTTCTCCGTGGGATAAAAACTGATGAACTGGTGGATACCGGTCATATCACCTTTCTCCCAGTTCATCCGGTAGAATGTTGCCTGGTATCCCTGCTGCCAATCCAGATCACGGGCGAGCTGGGACACTTCGCTGTACGCGATCACCGTACTGTCTTTGAGCCGGTAATCCGGAGGCACATCCGATAACTGGAGTGCCATACTGCCCGGTGTGACGGTAGCTCTTGTGCTCTCGGGTGTCGGGGGGGTTGGGGGCAGCGGTGTCTGCGGGGGTGGAGAAACCGAAGCCGGAGAGAGGCACCCGGCAGAATATATCGCCAGTTGCATGACAACAATGAGTGCAATGCACCGGATTTTCATAGTCGTACTCCATTACCGGGTGGATTTAATATCTTGCCGGGACTTGGCCTTTATATTCCCGGATGAGCACAAGCGCTTTATTGAGAGCAGCAACAGATCAACATACGGTGAGTTGTTTGACAAAAACCAGCATTGCCATGCTTGACAAGGATCGTCATAGCCACCTGATCCCCAGCGAACGCGTACTCATGATGAGCATTGAGCATTCAGCGATACGAAAAGTCGAGAATGAACGGTTTGAAGTAGAGTGTTTCATCAGACTCTCTGTTGAGAGTTACCCTCATCCGCTTGAAGATGTGATCCGCTTCATGTTCGCATGCGCCAGGATGCCGGGTCAGCAGATGATGACCGAACTGACCTTTGTCTAGAATCACATCATCAATTTCATTTTCGACAAGGTATGTCCGGTGAACTCCTGGATTGTAATCCTGAATTACGGGAGAGCGGGATTACGATCTCGTCTGAGATCAAGAAGTATATGCTCGCTTCAAAGCAGTTCAGCGATGTCCTCGCACGGCACGGTGCGCTCTCGGACTCGGTAGTATTCATCAAATAATTATCCGGTTATGGATATTTTTAAAGGGTGCTGGTTTCCAACCGGTTCACCCTATAAGTTTATCTGGCTAATGGGGCTAAATACTGATAATTATTTTTCTCGCAATACATACAATGTGGGAGAGAAGACTAAATTATGGAGTGGTAGTAATGGGCGATCCAGATCTGCGCAGTGATGAGACGGTGCTCGTGCGGACGCAGGGGGTGTATGTCAAGTCGATCCCGTTTGAAGGAATGATCACCAACAAACGGATTATCCTGATCGATCGGGCAAAGAATCTCCTGCCTCCAAAAGAGATCCCGCTCGCCACGATCAAGGATGTTGAGGGTGGAGAGAATGCGATCCGTGATGCGGTTGTCACTGTCACGGTGATCACAAGGACCGGTGAGACCCGGCAGATGGTTCTTACCTTCTCCCGTACCGCCGGTGGTAACCGGAGCAAGAAACGGGACGAATGGGTAAAGATCCTTAAAGAGAATGTTTCGGACTCGTTTGAACAGGTGATTAAAAAAGTAATTCCCGGGCTTGATCAGCCCCAGAGAAGACCCGGGCCGTCATCCTCTCCACGGATTGATGTCACCGGTGCTCCGGTTCAACCGGCTGCCGCTCGTCCTCTGGCAAAAAAAGAGGTGGAACCCGTTCACCCGATCAAAAAGATTATGGAGAATGCTCCTTCGAAAACCCCGACAGCAAAAGAGTCAGGTGCACCGTCATCAGGATTTGGCACGTTCTGTTCCCGGTGTGGCAACAAGGTACCGGCTGATTCTGGATTCTGCAACCGCTGCGGGTCACCGATTATCCAGCCCGGCAGTACTGCTCCGTTACCAGCCCCTGCCCCGCAGCCTATCATGCATGATGCACGGGCACCGGTGCAACGCCCAGTCGACCGGGAAATTCAGACGATCGAGCCTCTGTTCGATCGCTCACCGGTAAAGGTGCCTGCTGATCCCCAGAGATCTGCAATTACTGAACCTGCGGTGCAGAAAACCGCACAACGTCCTTACTCCCCGATGTACGATAATCCCCCGGAACCCGTTGCAACTCCAGAGCGCGTTCCTGCACCCGCACCTGCGGTAACCATGCGTCAGCAGAAACCTGCAAAAAAGCCCCTGATCCCCCGGTTGTTCTCTCCAAAAGAGCTCTCTCAAACCCCTCTTAACCCGGCATCGATGCCTACAGCAGGATCGCCGCCCCCGAAAAAACCGCGTCGTGCAAGCCGTATGCCCGGCAAAAAAGTGTTCGTAACGATCGGCGTGATTATTCTCCTGATCTCAATTGCGGTGGTTGGTGTGGTCTTTGTTTACCCGATGGTCTCGGGCAGCGGATCATCCCCGTCCGGTTCTTCAAACTCGTCTTTTGTTCCGGTAACAACAACCTCATCCTCTCCCCAATCTTTTGGTGCGCTGGTAATCCCTGTCGAAACAATGGCACCCGTTGCGCCGGCAACCGGGGTTTATGCTCATATCAATTATATCGGTAGCTGGAAAGGAACCTATGGCATGCCTGCGGCATTGCAATCTGCCACTGATTCCGGTGACCGGTTTTTAGAGATTGAGAATGCAACTGGTCCTTTTGGTGTGACCGCTGAAAAGCTGGATGGTTCTACCCGGCACGAACTCGTTGTTGAGATCTACAAGAATGGCGGATTGCTGACAACCGGTAAAACCAGTGTGGGGTACGGTAAAGTGACGGTATCTGCTGATTCGACAACCGGTGTGGCACAAGCCCCAAAGACCGTAACCGGAAATGTGACTACTACTGCTAAACCGGTAACAAATGTCACTGCGGTCAAGACAACTTCTTCTCCTGTCACCAATGTCACGACCGTAAAGACAACTGCACCGGTTACCAAGACCACCACCACCACTTCATCAAAGTAATTTTTTCCGATACCTTTTTTCATCTCAGAAAAGACATACACGTTAGATTGCGTATGGCTCCCGAAACCCATTTTCCCCTGAGTACCCCGTTCAAACCCGCGCCGGCACTGGTCACCTGGTTTATTATCGATTTTGCCTTCTTTATGGTCTTTATCCTGGCATGCACGGTATTTCCGGTAGTCCGTTCATCTGCGCAGATGCACTCCTCACTGCTGTTCTCTTGTTTTGTATCGTTGGAGTGTTCGGGCTCTTTGCCTACTGGGTGAAGCTGTACTACCAGAGTATGTCGTATGAGCTTCACGAAGATGAGATGCGGTGGAAGCGCGGCGTCTGGTTCCGCACTACCGGTATTATACCGTATAACCGGATTACAAACCTGGATATCAGGCAGGGTCCTGTCATGCGATGGCTCAACATATCTTCGCTCTCTATCCAGACTGCTGGTTATTCAGGACAATCTGTACCTGAGATACGGATTGAAGCGATTGAGCATGCGGAGGAACTTCGTGAGCTGATTCGCACCCTGGTGCGGCAGTCAGGCTCCAGTGTCCACAATGATGGTACCGGTACAAGCGCCCCCGTTCAGTCAGCAACAGGTTCTACGGGTTCTATGAGCACCAACCTGCTGATGCGCGATGCGCTAAAAAAGATCCGCTCGCTATTGGAACAGAAGAACAAATAAAAGAGAATTTTTTTATTTCCGGATAGATAACAAAGCGGTCTGTGTCGTCCAGATCGCAATTGTCGGTTAACGTGCGCATTGAAGATTCTCGTGCATCTGTTTTTCACGGTGGGATGTGGTTGTTGACAGCGTGCTGGTCCACAATGAATGGCGTAACATCACGGAGATCTCGGATGAGAAGCGGCTCGAACGGGTCAGGCACTCGCAGTCGTACGGGATCGTCTTCAAGCCGTTCACCGTCATAGAGATCTCGACAAGCGTGGATCTTGCCATCACCAACCATAGCAACCGGTCAAATGGCCCGGAGCAATACCCCGTGGGTGACCCGAAAAAGCTCATGGATCTGCCTGAGGCGCTCCTCCTTATGGACAAACGCGGTTGGAACATCTTTTTCAATACCTATGCAACGTGGCTCATTGACATTACGGCCGGACAGATCCTGATGAAACACTGGCGTGATGTCCTGATGCGTATCAACGACATGACCCAGGAGGAACTCAAAGATCCCGTTGCAGATGCCATCAACCAGCTGTCCGGTGTGTTTTATGATACCTACACAGCAATGGTAACGACCACATCCAAACGCCGACAGGTAAATGTAGCCGTGCGTCCGATCTTAGACACTCACGGAAAGTTCCTTGCAGCCCCGATGTCCATAAAAGAGAAACCGCCAAAACCCTGACCCTGAATAGCACTAAACAACTGCCGCAAGATGGCAGGATTTTTCAGGGAGCACATCAGGCAGGCATTTGATTCGCACGGGACTGTGACTCACCGTGGGAGTATATGATTCCTGACATGCGGCAGTATTACAGCGCTGTGGTCCGGGCTATGGAATCCTCGTTACCAGGACCTGCGATCCTTGATATCGGGGCAGGTACCGGCTTTCCTGATCCGGTGGGACACGCTTGACTGAAACGACACGCTGTCGCTCCAGCTTTCGTGGCTGAACGATGTCGGGTTAGTGGATGCGGTGTACAGGAATCGGACGTTTATTGTCACCGTGGCGAGGATGGAACAGGAACTGATGACTCCTCACCGGTATTCGCAACCTTAATACAGGAGAATCCGGCATCTGTGCCCGGTTGATAGTTCTGGTAGAAAAAAAATGTTTAAAAATTATTTTTTTTCTGTCAGTTCAGCCGGGACAGTAACCGGTTTATTTCCTTTTTTCCAGCGGTAAATGCCGTACCCGATGGCACTGAGAATGATGAGCGGGAGCAGGGTGACGAATATGATAATGATTGAGTCGATCATACCGAGGAACCCGGCAATCCCTTCATTTACGGTACTGACAAAGTTGTGCCCGGTCTCACCGCCAACGGGTTCAGGCTCCTGCAGGCTGACGGTGATAGTCGAGAGATGGATCCGGTTCAGTTCGGTCTGGACACGATCGATCTGCTGCTGGATCTCGATCACGTCGCTGATCGTTACCGCCTTTTTCATGATCTCGTTGTACTGGGCGAGCTGGTTCTGGTATGAGGTGTTCTGTGCCTGAATATCCACATATTCCTCGGTTACATCTTCTCCCTGTGTTGAGGAAAATTTGACGGTACCGATGGCTTTCACACCGGTAAGGGTGTTTTCGAATTCCGCCTGGGGTACGCGGATGACAACAGAACCGGAGAGCCGGTTATTGTAACCGTTCTGGACATTGGTTGAAGAGATATACCCGCTTTTCTGTGCAGCAATGTTTTTTAAGGTTTCAACTGCCCCGGGCACATCCTTTACTTCCAGGGTGATGGATGCTGTTTTAATGATCTTTGTCTCAATACCGGAACCTGCCGACCCGGATGGCAAAGGGGTACTTGTTGGCACGGGCATGGGGGCAGCACTGGCGTATGACAGCTTTGCCTCTGTTGCATAGCGGACACTGCTATCAGACATCGAGGCAGAATGCGGGGAGGTTGAGCTCCCGGAAGACAGACTCGTGCAGCCGGTTGCTGCAACTAATGCTATGCACACCACAAGGAGTGCAATGACTTTGAAGTTCATACCAAGACATCGCATGGTGAAATATAAAAGTCAAGCGTTGACTGCGATTTTATTGGTAGTTAATGAACCGATGGAACTTCTTTTTTTACGGTAACTGAACGTACGGATCAGCTAGCTTTCAGGTTCTACAAATATACCGTCACGATTTTACGAATTTAATATACTCACTGCTGACCGTCTATAGGTAAGTTCCATCGTTGAGGATGGATCAAAAGCATCCAAATGAAAGGTGAATGTTCATGTTTCCAAAAAAATCCGTGATACTCTTTGCCGCAGGCTGGATGCTCCTTGCTCTTGTTGCCCTGCCGGCACACGCATCGGCTGCTTCATCCCAACTCAATCCATCAACGGTCATCATTGACACGTTCCCTATCTTTGAAGACCAGATCAATGTGCAGCAGGCGCATATCACATGGCGTGCCGCAAAAGAGGATGTGGGGATGCAGGCAACTATTGCGTATATTGCATTGGTCAACGATTCGACAACTACGCTCTTAGCCATCCATGAAAATTTCAGGCAATCACAAGCGCGTGTCGGAATGGCAGATTCATCCGAAGCACTTGATACCACCCTGCAGGACTTTCGCAGGATTACGCAGGCATTCAATGACGAAACTGCGGTTCAGTTGAAGACATCGACAGGGAATGCCGGTGATCTCCGCATATCCATGCAATCCTCCCTTGCGGGAAGTGACCACATGAGATCGCTTGAAGTGCAGTACTGGCAGACACGTACAACGATAGAGCTTGCAGATTTTGATCTCTGGACCGTGCGTGCGGGAGAAATGCTGACAACATTACGGGGTAACGGTTATGAAATTACCGCAGCACATGAAAAACTTACGGAGATCACTACCATGCGCAATGAACTTGCAACCACTATCAGTACCCGGGATAATACAGGGATCGAACAGGCACATAAAAAAATCCACACCGCATCCATTGGATTTGCCCAGACCGTAAGAGGACTCCGGGTAGATGTATTTCCGGATCTCCGGCAGAAGATCGAGCAGGGCAGCGCTGTAATGACACGGGCCCGCATGGTAAATGCTGATTTGAACATGCGGGGTCTGATGAATGGTTCCGCTGAAAGTTACGTTTCAGCCGGTACCGCCCAGTTGTCAGTTGCTACCGTACAACTCGATAACGGCAACACTTGATGGTGCGAAAGCAACGCTCCTTCAGTTTCGATCAACGGTCCAATCCCTGCGGGATTCCTATCGTTTAGTTCTCTTAAGAGAAGACCTGCCCCAACCCACTGCACAGGGTGTCTTGTCTGTTGCGCAGGCACTGGATATTACTGCCGCTCGGTTGGTGGCCCTGTAATCCTGAAGAATCGCCCGGTTAATTACGGTGATTACTGTACGGGTTCACCCGGTTACTTCCTCCTTAAGAGGGTTTATTTCAATGCCGAAAAATCAGAAAATGTACGGGATTGAGATCCAGCAGCAGGATTTGACTCGTTGCCAGAACTGCAAAAGGAAAAACATGAGTTATCCAATAATATGGAGGAGATTACTGAAAAGCCCGTGAGCGAGGGACCAGACCCAACGGCTGTTAAGCACAGAATAATTCTCATCACCATTCACTATTCCAAGGCACATTATTAACCCTATGAAGTTTTACGGTAGTGGCCAGATGCCGAAATCTTTTTTTTTTTGCCATTTCGCGTTCAATGCACCCGGCCGGGATCGATCGCCATTAAATAACAAAACGAGAGATATTTCACTGAGCGATTATGATGTTACCAAATATACCCGATAAACCCGAAGGAGCAGAGGAGCTTGAGAAACTGAATCTTGAGGGGTTGATAAAGTCCCTTCTCGACAGCACAGACCCCAATGTCCGGCAATATGCCGCTTACCTGCTGGGACAGGCAAAGAATCCTCGTGCAATTGAACCCCTGATCCGTGCACTTGCAGATTTCGACAAGTCCGTGCGTGAACAGGCGATGCTTGCCCTTTCCTCGCTGGGAAAAGCGGCAATTGAACCACTCTCTGAGGCAATGAAGGAGCCCAGATGGGAGACCCGGTACCGTGCCGCAGAAGCCTTAGGAAATATTGCAGATGAAAAAGCCATTAAACCCCTGATCCAGGGACTCAAGGATAACCGTGAACATGTACGGTATATGGCAGCTAAAGGGCTGCGTGAGTTCGGGGACTCCGATGCGATCGATCCGATGATCATCCTGCTCAAAGATGAGAACAATTATGTCAGGATGATGGTGGCACGGGGACTCGGAGCCATTGGTGGAAAGAAAGTGCTAGCAGCGCTAGCCACTGCCTTGGAAACTGAACAGGACGATAAGGTAAAAGAAGCGATCCGTGAAGCAATGACTTAGGTTTTTTCCCATTTCATTCAATTATCACTTTTTTCCCGGTAATCTGATACTTTCTGATGCTTGTTCCCAAAGTACTATTATGTATCTGGGTAAAGCAAAAAGATCCATTTTTTAATACCAGAACTTATATGTAAAAATACGAGTGTGCACCTCAATTATGGCTTTTGACAGGACAATTCCCCGTTCTTCCGATTTGCTGCTGATGGAAGCGGTTGACACGATAAACTATGAATTTGTCCGGGGGCTCGTATCCAAAGGTGCAAACGTCAATTACCGTGGACCTCATGGGGAAACACCCCTGCTCAAATCCCTGATGTGCGACGATCCCCGGATCTGTCAGTACCTGCTTGAGTCCGGTGCGGATGTCAATATCCCGACTGCAAATAGGTATAGTCCCTTTGCCTTTGCATGTCTCCAGAATAATTTTGAATATGTGCGGATGCTGCTTAAGTACAAGGCAGATATCAACCAGAAAACACACGGTGGGTGGACGCCTTTTCTTATCGCATCAACGAACTCTTCGGTCTTTTTTGAAAACCAGGAGCACGATTTTTACCATAGTCTCACGGAGATAATGTACAAATACGCCCATTATCACCCGGATTATAACCCGCTTCACATCGTCAATATGCTCTTAAAAGCCGGTGCGAATCCCACGGATTCCAATGTGTTTGGCATGACCCCGCTGATGGCGGCATCGAGCATGGCGAATTCCCGGATTACCGGAACCAGATCGGGTTTATCAGAGCGGTCCAGGATTTGGGAATTGTATCGCCGAAATGGCAACACGCTGCTACATCATTCGAAAACGCTCTCACGCTTCTCCCGGTTCACCACATTGATATCCATGCGGAAATTGATGATTTTGAACTCTATGCAGACCCCCTCCTGCCCCGGGTATTTTACAATCTTTTGGAAAATTCCCTCCGGTACTGAGGTAGCCAGTTAACAGAAATCCGGCTTTCTGCCCATAGATCCGGAGACTTCCTCCATCTTATATACACAGATAACGGTGTCGGAATTCCTTTTGATCGGAAACAAAAGATATTTGAGTTCAGGCAGGGTTCAGGAACCGGAGGGGGGCTGTTTCTCGTCCTGGAGATTCTGGGCTTTACGACCATGACGATAACTGTGACGGGTGACCCGGGAAAAGGCGTTCGGTTCGAGATCATTGTACCCAAAGGCAAGTTCCACCTGAATGGCTGATTTTTCTGATCTTTATTTGTGTTCGGGGAACTCTTTCCGGTGCGCAAAATATATTTTCTTTCGCGATTCTCTGCACCCTGGTGAATAAATCTTTCCTGATTTTACCGATATCGTGCATCTATTTCCCCAGTTGCTTTGTCACCCATTCTAGTTTTCAATCCTCTATAAACCGTTTCTGATGCTTTCGGTTCAAGTACCTATCTCCCGGGGTACAGGATCAAACATCGGCAATTTTGCGAATTTATATTATATTTCATTGAACTTGTTGTGCTGGTTGAGTCCAAATACCCAGGATTCACCGCAACACTTCGAGAGCAGAACCCGTGCGTCACTGGACCTGAGCCCTTCTGGGCGCCAACTGAACCTGATTCTGAACCAAAAACGCACTTGTCCATCTGCTCCCCTCAATCCCAAACGAACTGATAAGTGATGAACATGAACAACCACTACACACCAAAAAATGATCCCCGTCCCGTCACTAACCATGCACGGGCCATATCCAGCAACGATGAACATAAAGAGCCGCAACAGTTGCCGGCCGGAGGCTGGCTCCGCGAGGTAAGTTCCCGTGAAAACTGGCGAACAACAACGATTGTCCACCGCCACCGGGACCAGGCAGCCACAACCACCTCCCCCTTATGATGTATCCCCCGTGCATCATATGACGATCCAAAAATCTCCAGCACATCCTGTCGGTTGTACCCCGACCGGCAGCATCATTTCAATAAAAAAGTAATTTTATCGGTTCCTCTTTGCGACCGGCACCGGATCAATTTCCGCAACTGACCGGGGTATAGGATTGTACGAGGATGATCTCGCAGCCGGCGGGATACACGTCGTTCCTGACTGTGCTTGTGTCGATAGAGTGCCGGGAGCCTGATGATGATCCCCGTACGTCCACCAGTTTGCCCTTGATGATCAGGCAGCTGCCTTCTTGTGCTTTTTTCACTTCGCTCTCCAAAGTAGCGTTCAGAAAGACAAGGTGGTTGTTGCTGATATGCTCATCGATATATTCCTCCGTGAGACCGGCGGAGGTGGAGATATCGTAGCTGTACTCGAGCGTGTGGGCCCCCATCGTGAACTTGAAGTACTGGAGAATATCCGGACTGACCAGATCACCGTTTACTACCGCGAGATCGAGCGGGATGATCCCGTCCGGCATTGTTGCAGGATACTCATGTCTTCCGACGACCTTCCCGGCAAGGGTGTAGGCATAGTCTGACGTAAAAGTGAACTGCCAGTCGCCCACCGATCTGGTATACTACTGCTGGGCGGGGAGGGAGACCTGGAAGAAACCGCCATTGTCGGGGAGTCCGGATGACCCTGCGGCGGGCATACCGTTGCCGGAGATCACATTGAAAATAAGTAACCCGACGATGAGGAGCGGGATGATAATGACTAACCATTCCAGCAGGGATCGTAAGCGGCTCATAGGAAAAATAAGGGTGAGGAATTATCTCAATTTTTTCGGGATGTTATCCGGGATAATTTACCGGATCTTACTGCCCGGCTCTACCGGACGGAACGGGACCAGCAGTGATGCTGCATCTCCCGCTGCGAGCACCATCCCGTTGCTCTCGACACCGAAGATCTTTGCCGGCGCAAGGTTGGTGACAACCACCACGTCTTTTCCCACCAGTTCCTCGGGCTTGTAGAACTGCTGCATGCCGGCAACGATCTGGCGGGTTTCGCCTCCGATATCAACCTGCAGTTTCAAGAGTTTGTTCGATTTCGGTACCGGCTCTGCTGACAGCACTTTACCGGTCCTGATGTCTAATTTCTGGAATTCCTCGAATGTAACCATGGGTATCTTCTCCGTCTTCTTGTTCGCTTCTGCCACACGCTTCTGGAGCAGGGCATCGAGTTCTTTGACCTGATCCTCTTCCATCTTTACAAAGAGCGGGGTGGGGGCTTTGATGCATCCTTCCGGTACAGGGAGCGTGGCGTCGTTAATCGGGTGATTCGCTACCGGATCGGTGTAACCCAGTTGCTTCCAGCATTCCTGCGCAGTTGCGGGCATCACCGGTTCGAGAAGCAGCGCGAGGGCTTTTGTTATCTGGATGCAGTTTTTGAACACCTGTGCCGCAGCTGCCCGATCAGTCTTGATCAGCTTCCACGGGGCGTTGGTCTGGATGTACGTATTGCCGAACGCCGCAAGTGCCATGATTGCATCAACGGCGCCCTTGAACTCGTACTCCTGCATGTACCCGTTCACGGTTACAAGGCACTTTTCGATCTCCGCGGTGATTGCCGGGTCAACTGTGCCTTCAGGGACGCCTTTCCATTCCTTCTGGGCGAAATAGAGGGTGCGGTATACGAAGTTTCCGAAGATGTTGACCACTTCGTTGTTGATCCGCTCGGCAAAGACTTTCCACGAGAAGTTCAGTTCCTTGGTGTGGCTCGTGTACGCGAGCAGGTAGTAGCGCAGGTAATCGGCGGGCAGTCCTTTGTCAAGGTAATCGTCATTCGTCCAGACCACATAGCCGCGGGATTTCGAGAATTTATGGTCATCTACCTTGACCATCCCGCTCGCCACAATCGCGTGAGGAACCCCATATCCGGCTCCTTTCAGGATGGCCGGCCAGAAGATGCAGTGGTGGTAGATGATGTCGCCGCCGATGAAATGCGTGACCCGGTTCTCCCCGCACCAGAACCGTTTCCAGTCGTTGCCGGTCTTTTTGGCCCATTCTTCGATAAAGGCGATATAGCCGATTGGGGCATCGACCCAGACATAGACCACTAGATCATCGAGGCCCGGGAACTTCACCCCCCATTCAAGCGTGCGGGTGACACACCAGTCATGGAGTTCGTCTTTTATCCAGCCAATTGCATAGTTTTTTGCATTGCTCGTGCCCCGCAGGGTGTCGAGATAGGGTAGCAGAAAATCTTTGAACTCTGATAGTTTGAAGAAGTAATGTTCCTGATCCCGGAACTCTGCTTTTGTCCCGCAGACTTTGCAGACGGGATCTTTTATCTCGCCGGGTTCAAGGTGCTTGCCGCAACCCTGGTCGCACTCATCGCCACGGGCCGGTTTGCCGCAGTGGGGACAGGTGCCCTCTACATACCGGTCCGGAAGGAAGCGTTTGCACTTCGTGCAGTAAGCCTGGTGCACGATCTGCTTGTAGATGTATCCGTTCTTTTCGAGTTCGGCCATGATGGCCTGCGTGCGATGGTGGTTTGCGGGATTATCAGTCATGCCGAAGTGATCGAACATGACATTCATCCGCTTGAAGGTCTCGTCGAAGTGCGCGTGGTAGCGTTCGGACATCGCCCGTGGGGTGATGCCGGTCTCTTCAGCAGAAACTACGATCGGTGTCCCGTGATTATCCGAACCGCAGATGAATACAACTTCCTCTCCCATCCGCCGCATATAGCGGACGTACGCATCAGCGGGAACGTACGTTCGCAAGTGTCCGAGATGGCAGGGGCCGTTTGTGTACGGTAACCCGCACGTGACCAGCAGCGGTGGCGGTGTCATGACTACATTTTTTGATTGCGAACCATAATAAGATATGACCATGGCCAAGCTGCACAAACTCACTACGCGGGCATTCGGGGCTGAACCCGGAGCACCGGATGTTGCCCGACTAACCGAATGGATCGCGGAGCATCGCGACACTATGGCCGACCTCACCACGTACCAGCTGAACCAGTCGCTTGCCCCGCAACTGGCGGCGGGGATCGGGCATCCCTGCGCCGGGGGGAAGTTCTGTGCCGACCGGATACGTGCATCCTTTCTGGATGTAGCAGGTGGGGGTGTTACCGATGAGATCGCGGTGAATACAGAAGCGCTTATCGAGGATGCGGCAGGCATCGTAGTGCAGAAGCGCACCAGCTGGTGTGCGCTGCCGGCGCCGCATGTGCTCGGGCTGATCGATCGTTACTATCATGATGACGAGGAGTGGAGCGATGCGATCACCGAAGCATACAGCACGCTTATGCGGGCAATGCGGGATATTGGTATCGCAGGGCATGTGCTAATTTGTGATAAGATTGAGGAGATGGAGATGGTTGCACTCGCAGCGCAGAAAGTTTTTTTCTTCCAGCCGGATGCAGATTGCAAAAGTCTGGAGTGCCTGATGGAGCACCAGACGCAGATCGCGGTGCGCCCGAAGCAGCTGGAAACTGTTTTTGATCTCACGAATGAGTATGACCTGCGGAAGATCTTTATTGTTGACGCTGATGCAGAAGCGATCACGCTTGCTCTTTCACACCTCGATCCGGATCAGGTAAATGTCGGGGGATATTGTCGGGATAAAAACGGGGAATGCTGGAAAAATCTTGTCGCGAATGCAGTCTACGAACGCTGATTACGGACATAAATCTTTTTTCCGCCTTTGCAAAATTCCAAGGTTTGTCGATTGTGTAAAATCACAAAAAAAATAGGAGATTACGAGGATACCTGGTGGTTGACTGAAGGTATAGTGATCTGGTCATAATAGTGAACCGTATATTCATCCGGGAATGTGACCGTTGTCACTTTTGGAGAGAAATCCGGGGATACAAGTGGTGCAAACCAGTAGGTATTGAGTACTTTTTGGGCGTGTTCAAATGATACCGATGGGGTTGTGATCGTGGATTTCCCACCTGTGGTCGTTACCGATGCAAAGGATGGGATGATTGAGCCGATGATCTGGTAGCCTGTGTGACCGTTACCTGCTGTGATCCCCCGGCATCGAACGCTGATTTGAGCTGGGCTGCAGGATCAGCAATACGGAAGAACACCGCACTCTGCTCCACAAAGGAGAGATCATAGGTCATGTCCACCTGGGCATCGCCATTTCCTGCAATGGAGATGCTGAGGGATTTCATGGTAAAGGCAGATGCCGGCATCGCTGCACATGTCATGATGATGAGACCGGCAATGACGAGATATATTTTTTTTCATGGGGATCGGTATTGGATGATGGGGGTTAAAAAATCGTTGGATCGCTGGAGTTATAATAATTCATTGTTGTGATCATCCATACTTTAAGTTGCGGTGAAATGAACAACCGATGGTTATCACTAACCTGACATTCCCGAACCGGCAAGTGCTTTTACCGCACTGATGGCATAACCGATCTCTTCTTTTGTCGTGAACCCCGAGGAGCTGAACCGGATCGTCCCCTCCGGAGCACTTCCTATTGCTGCATGGATCAGCAGTTAAGGATCTTGTGAATGTCGAAGTAGAGCATGATCAGGAAGGACTTATTCCCGAATTCAATGTTCTGGTAAATCAGCTCCCAACAGAATTCTGGGACGAGTTTGCTCACCTGATTATTGAGGTAGCTCCTCATGTTCGTCGTAAGGCTCTGGAAGCTGAACTGGTTGAATGCGGTGATCCGTTTGGGGAGTTTATTGTAACAAAAAAATGATAATGGGATAATAATGGGGAATCATCATGAGGATTATGAGATGTGAAAAATCCAGTCATCCCCCAAAAGTTTGATATCTCTGAATATGGGTACTGAAACCGGGTGATGGGTCTGAATATCGGCTGGCTGGAATGACCTGAGTCATAATCATGCTGGGGGTGGACTGTTTCAGACACGGACGTTACTGCGGAAACGCAGAAGTGACCCCTTATAAAAACAGCAGGATTGGGCATCGGGAAGGCAATCAGCCTTGGTGCGGTGCCCTCATTTATAGAATGATTATTGGTAATTATTGTGGAGTGTAAAAAATGATACAGGAAAATTCAACAGGAAATCAGGTTCGGATACTGGACACGACTGCGAATGCAGGCCCGCTTGGGCTCCTTGCGTTTGGCATGACGACAATTCTTTTGAATCTGCACAATGCAGGCTTTTTTGGTATGGGTTCTGTGATCTTTGCAATGGGGATCTTTTATGGAGGAATTGCACAGATCATCGCCGGGATCATGGAATGGAAAAAGAACAATACCTTTGGCACAGTGGCATTCATCTCGTACGGGTTTTTCTGGATATCCTTAGTTTTTGTTATTCTGATGCCGGTGTTTGGATGGGGCGGCGCCTTTTCCAAAGAAGGATTTATTGCATTCCTCGCTGTCTGGGGTCTCTTCTCACTGGTGATGTTTTTAATCACGTTTGACCTGTCAAGGGCACTTCAAGTGGTATTCGGGCTCCTCACCCTGCTGTTCATTCTCCTTATTGTGGGCAACACGCTGGGTAGTGAGACCGTCCTCCATATCGCCGGAGCCGTAGGTATTCTCTGTGGGCTTTCTGCAATGTACACGGCACTCGCTGAAATCATGAATGAAGTGTACAAAAAGAAGATTGCTCCGCTCGCATAAGAGTGCCCGGGCAGGAATTCCATTTTTTTTGGCCTCGCACTCATGTACTGCGCTGCAGGTACACAAGCCGATGACGAGGCCTAAAATCAAGGATGGCTCTCATATCTTTCACGAAAAAGAATTACCTGCACAACGTAATTAGGGTTAGCAGAGGGAAAACCCTGGTAAAGACAGGATTGGGGATGTAATTTTTAGTTTGCTTCTGCGATCTTCACGAATGCGTCGAAGTGCCGGCTCTTCTTGAACAGCCACCAGGTGAATCGCTCAATCACGGAAAAATTAAACGAACCCCCCGCAGCGTTGGGGTGCCCACCTCCGCCAAATTCGCGGGCGATGATATGACTGATCGGCGGCACGGAGCGCACCGAGAACTTACCGTCTTTTCCTATGATGACTTCGATATCGGTCTTCTTTTCGTCCCGGATGAAATGGGCGGTCTCACTGGGGTAACCGTAGAGCGGTGCAAATACGATCTTGTATTTTTTCCCGAGGAATGTTGCATGGTTCAGGCTGCGCTGCATCATTGCATCCATCTCGGCTTTGATCTCTGCGTACTCCTGCTCAATCAGGGTATCAGAAAAGATCCCGGCAACAAAGCAATCCCGAACATGGTCACGGTTCTTCTTTCGCTGGAGCACCTGCCCGAGCACGGCTGAGCGGGGATCAGCATGTTTCCAGAGATCATAATCGCAGACAACGTGGGCAATTTCAACCGCAGTTGGATTATCAGGAGCAAGATCGCGAGCGACAATTCCGGTGCCGCATACTGACGTATCGATATGGAGCCGGGAAATGATCCGCTCAATCTTTGTGATCTCATCGTCCCGCCAGCGGTGATGATCCCGCCACTCTATGTTCCAGCCGTTTGTCTTGGCCTTGCTGGCGACGGATTCAATTTCACGATGATACCCGAGATCCGAGATGGAGAGGAGATCCCCTTTCCCCTCACAGGAAGCAACGAGCGAGAACAGTGCAGAAAACTTACCTACCGAGCTCCAGATCGTAAACACGTCATCATTGCCGTATTTCATGCGGTGAATGGCATCAGCTCCGACAGCATCAAGATCATTATGTGTCAGGTGTATAACATGTGCGGTGCGGCTTTTTATTGCATTCAAAAGACCGCTGTTTTCACCACCAGCACGTGCATTCGGGAGTGACATTGGTTAATACTGTCATTGCAGCGTATAAAAATGAGCGGTTATACCCATTACCCGGGTAAATGACCGGATCATTTATTAATCACCAGTGACAATATTTATAGTCCTGCCCTAGTAGCTCAGCTTGGGAGAGCGCTAGACTGAAGATCTAGTTGTCGCCTGTTCAAATCAGGCCTGGGGCACTTTTTCTTTGTTTTTATCTAAGAAACAATCTATTATCTTCAATCCGGATAAATCATATATCTGTTATTATTACTCGTTGGAGGACTCCATGGATCTGATGCTTGCAGCGGTTATTGCCATATTCCTGTCAATTGCACTCTTGTATTTTTGCCCTGTAGAAAACCTTGCTCCAAACAAATTGTATGAACCTGTCAAGGTTCGCGAGAATGCTCTTACATGAGATTTCCTTCATCTGGATCTGATATATACGGGATTTCAGGTCAGCCCCG
>JBAZRZ010000021.1:0-32107 GCA_041662685.1 Methanoregula sp. | reverse complement strand
TTTTCATCTTCCGAGAGGAAGTCATGGGCCACATACTCAAGCAGGGTCACATAGTAATGCTGGGGACCGACCTTCACTTTGATCTCGTCCAGACACGCCAGTGCCTCAAACTGTTTGTCGCTCATCAGCTCGAACACAAAATCAAGAAGCACCAGGGCATTCTGGGGCATATTCTTGATGAGCGCGAGCTTCCGGAAGCGGTAATAGGTCTCGACCCTTGCCGCGATCACCGAGAGTTTCATACCGTAATAGAGGGGCTTAAGATCGTCAGGGTACTGCTGGGTCATCTGCTTGACGACCCCAGCCACACCCCCGGCATCCCGCTGTTCGAGTTTGTAGAGTTCCCGCAGGAAATACATATCATTCGAGAACCGCTCGATCGCAATGCCGAGCAGTTCTTCCCTGATATCGTTCTTGCTGTCCCGGGAAGCCTTCTCCAGACCAATCCTGATGAGCTCCCGTTCGCTCGGGAACCACTCAATGGCCTGCGTGATCAGGAACCAGAAGACCTTGTTGATGCGGGGATCGTCTACCACATCGAGATCCTTAAGCCGGTTGACCGGCGGGTTTAAGCGAATCAGCTCGATCATCTGCTCGCGGGCAGAAAGCGCCATCTGGTTGGGATCACGGACGGTTCCGGCAGCATCAGGAGCTGCACCCTGCTGGGTAGAGAGGACAAAAAAGCAATACGAGATCGCAGGACAGATGATTGCATCCACACTCCGGTGGGGTTTGAGTTGCTCAATAGCCTCGGAATATTTCCCGGAATTGATCATCTTTAAGCCGAGAATGATATCATAAATGGTCCGTCCCTTCCTCTTGCGCTTGTTCCGGATGGTGTGATCGAACAATTTCTCAACAAACGGAACCTCTGTGGAGCGTTTGCTGAGATCAAGAACCCGTGCAGTAATGGTATCAATAAATTTGTCGTGGAGATCGTCATTTATCTCAGGGAGGGTTTTTTCAAGGGTCGCAATGATGTAACCGTAAAAAACCGGGATATTGGAATCGATCTTATCGATATTTTTTTCAATATAATCAAAAAAATCTCGTTTTATCTGGTCGAGCTTAATCCTGACGATCGCATCAGGTTGCCACTCTTGATCCGTACTCCTACTTCACGTTATAGAGTTATTAAATTTGTTAAAATGGGCAGGAATGCCCATATTTTTGCATTTTTTATAAAAATTAAGAGAATATCGCAGTTTTGGTTTTTTAAAAAACACAATCTTAATCCCCGCACCGGCCAAACATCAGGACGAGAAACATCATGCTCTTTATGGATTTTTCGAAGACCTGCGAGAAACTGGAGGGTATCTCCGGCAGGCTGGAGATGATCGATCTCATCAGCACCGTGCTGCCCACGTTATCAACCGACGAATTGCCGGTCTTTGTGCGGTTTGTGAGGGGGAGAATTTTTCCTGACTGGAGTGCACAGAAACTCGGGATCGGACCAAATCTCCTGTATGAGGCAATCGGGTATGTGGCGGGCATTAAAAAAGAGCAGGTGATTGGGAAGATCAACCAGACCGGTGATGTCGGGCAGGCTGTTGAAGAACTGTTAATGGAAAAGTCGATGACCACGTTCTTCCACGAGGACCTCGACCTTGTCCGGGTAGACCGTGAACTCATCACGATTGCCGCAATGGAAGGGAAAAAATCCCAGCGGGAGAAACTGCTCGCTGTCCGCCGGCTGCTAGGTAATGCCCACCCGCTCGAAGGCAGGTACCTGGCCCGGATCATGCTCGAAGAACTCCGCATCGGGGTCGGGGAAGGGAGCGTACGGGAAGCGATCGCAAAAGCATTTGCCGTAGACTCTACCCTTGTCGAACACGCGATGCAGGCCTTGAATGATTCAGGAGAAGTAGCCCGGCTCGCAAAGATCGGACCTGATGCACTCAAAGAGGTCCGTATCACACCATTCCACCCGGTACGGATGATGCTCGCCCAACATGGCGCTATTGCCGATATGATCACCGAACAAGGGCAGATTGCGGCAGAGTACAAATACGATGGCTCACGGTTCCAGTTCCACAAAAAGGGCAACTGGGCCCGGATGTACTCCCGACGGCTCGAGGATGTGACGGGTGCACTACCGGACGTGATAGGGCAGCTGCTCGGTGCAACAGATCATGATGTGATCATTGACGGGGAAGTCATTGCGATCAAAGACGGAAAACCCATGCCTTTCCAGTCGGTTCTCCGCCGCTTAAGGCGACGCCATGATGTGGCAGAGGCAACAGAGGCTGTTGAGCTGGTGCCCAATGTCTTTGACATCCTCTGGCTCGATGGCGAAACCTTGATCGATCTCCCGCTTACAAAAAGAAGGGAAAAATTAGAGAACGTGATCAAAATGTTCATCGCCCCTCAGGTAGTGAGCAGCGATGCCGGCGTGATCGAAATGGTCTATACCGATGCCCTCGCTGCCGGGCACGAAGGAATCATGATCAAGGTGCCTGCTTCGCCATATTCACCGGGCCAGCGGGGGAAGAACTGGATCAAGATCAAGCCCGAGGTTGACACGCTCGATCTCGCGGTAATCGGTGCCGAGTGGGGTGAAGGGAAGCGGGCACATGCGTTCGGTTCGTTCCTTGTGGCCTGCCAGAACGATGGGAAACTCATACCATTGAGCAGGGTCGCTACCGGTTTTTCCGATGAGCAGCTTGCCGAAGTGTACGGACTGCTCAAGGAGAGGGTCATTACCAGGAGCGGGAAGGAAGTGACGTTCGAGCCGTCGCTGGTCTTTGAGGTCGGGTACGCAGAGCTACAGGCCAGTACCAATTACGATGGCGGGTTTGCCCTGCGGTTCCCCCGCTTTATCCGGATCCGGGATGACAAGGATCTCACCGATATCGAAACCCTCGACAGCATCCGGGAGCGGTACAACCGGCAGGCAAATTCCGCACAGGCCTACAAGGCATGAATGGATAAAAAGCCTAAAAGAGCGTTCGCTGGGTTTTGAGTTCCGTAATGAGCGTACTGTGCCCGAGCCACGACCCTGAACCAAGCCGGGCGGTTACCTCAGTGACAGCCGCATCAAGTGACGGGCAGACCATGGGCAAAGCAGTCATCGCTTTTCGTGTCGCCTCACGAATCACCCAGGTACCGAGCGGTGCCCAGTAGTCACTTGACACGTTGCGTACGATAATCACCCGGGCGCAGCGCCGTACACTTTTGAGATATTCACAGGCAGCGAGCCTCGCAGAGTAATACGCCCCGGATATCGGCGCGTAGCCTTTTTTGGTCATTCCCTCCCGGTCCTGCACAATCACCGCTTCATCGCCAGCCCAGAGAGTCTGTTTCCCCCAAATCTCGATCATCTCGTACTTCCAGTATCCCGGGACAAGGATGCAGAGGATCCGGTTGCCATAGATTTCCCCGTCAAACAGGCGGATCTCTTCGAGGGGGGGAAAGCGGGCAATCTCTTTTTTCATCTGAATGGACAGGGTATCGTCAACAGCGGTGATCGCCCAGCGGGTGGGAACGAATTTCCGGCGTTTACCGAGCAATCCGGCAGTCATCAGTTTGGTGATCTGGTACACATCGATGTCCGAGTCCATCAGCGCCACACAGGCATCCGCTGCCGCAATATCCATATCGGACGTAACCCGGTCAACTGCCCGCTCCACCCGGGCACTGCCTATTACATCCATATGTTGGACCGGACCGGTAAGACCCACCGGCGCAACTGTGCCATCGAAGTTCAGGCTGAATGCAACAGGTTTTGTAAACAATACATCGACATCGAGCGGGATGGTGGAAAGCGCAATCTCCTGCAGGTTCCCGGCAACAGCATGCAATCCCGAACTGCCCCGGATAGTACGGGCACGGATGCCTACGATATCCTCCATCCCGAGATTCTGCCGGATCCAGTCCGGGGGATTATCGGAATCATTGATCAGCAGGGGTCCGCCCTGCACATCGGGATACCCGAAACTGCCGATAAAGATCGAGGGGGAACTGCCCTGGTAATCCAGGCTTGGCTTTACTGAGCTCTGGGCATGGAAGCGGCTCATGATCGGGCAGCGGGAAAGACCACACAGACCCTTTCCCTTGCACTCTGCACACCGCATCATACCGGCACCATCTGGTCAGAGTGTCTCATCGTCTCTCCCAGATGTACTTTTCGGTACGTGTACTTATGGTGAATGCTGTTGGATCTCTATGGTTTTGAGAACCCGGTTCTCGGGATCGATAAATGAGACTCACCATCCCACATCATACCGTGCCCCGCATTCCGGGCAGATGAGAATCACCCGGTACATTTCCCGGGTGTCTTTTATGGGACGATCCTTGTGGTCAATGACAGAGACAAAGGATGTGTGAAATCCGTAGGTATAGCCACACGAGGGGCATACACGGATTTCATCCATTGGTTTGAGTGTAGTGATCTCCCCGGGTTCTGGCATAACAATTCCTGATCAGCTCTTTTTTGCGGCTGTTCCTGATGAAGGTTTCCTGCGGTTTGCGGTATCGCAGATGATCCCGGCTGCATTTTTCCTTCCGTTAATGGTGGCATGCACCTCGCGGAAGGGTCGGGGGGTGAGCGCAGCAGTCTCAAGAATTTTCTGCTCCAGTGTTTCCGGGGTGACGAGTCGCCCGTCAATCTGGGTGCCTGCCCCAATATCTTCAATCTTTTTGGCATTGTTCTGCTGCTCAGGGTGGCCGGGATCCATGATGATCAGGACGGGTTTTTCAAAGAGCAAGGCTTCGTGCAGCGTGGTTAAGCCCCCGTGCACAATCGCGATCCGTGCCTGTGCCAGGTGCTCGTAGATATTGGAAACATAGCCATGCGAGATGAAATTATCAGAAGAATCCGGCAGATTTGCACCCGTATAAAAGACATCGAAGAGCAGATCTTTTCGCCGGTCTGCGATGGTCTTTAACATCAGGTACATCGGGAGTTTGTACGGTTCCCCCCCGAAACTGGTAAATATTGTTTTTTTGTCGTACGTATACTGGGCAGGATCGAAATCGTAAAACGGGCCGGTGAGAGAGTACCACCCTTCTTCGCCTTTCGGGACGACAATATTGTATTCACTCACGGTATCGGGTGCCGGGTAATCAGGAATAATCACCTGGTCGGCAAGACGGATGTACCGTTGTATCGAGAAGTTGAGAAATTTCCAGACAATATTTGTCGACCGGTCAGGTCCGTTGAAATGGTTCTGGTTGGTGATGAACACGAGGGGGACGCTTTGCAACCGTGCGGCAATGACACCGCCATACATGGTATCGCACACCACGCAGTCAAACTGGTGCCCGGTGATGAGCCTTCGGATGCTGATGGCGGACCGGCACATATCGACCACGATCCATTTCGAGCACCAGAGGGTTTTTTTGAGACTGAAAAAACCGTTCTCCCCTTCGAGGCAGACTTCGCGGGGCGTGTAATGGAGGTGGGTGCAATGGTGCAGTTTCATGAAATCATAGGATTTGCCGTAGCCGGCAAAGTGGACGGTGTGTCCCTGCTGCTGCATGTAATGCCCGAGATGGAGACAGCGAGATGCATGCCCAAGTCCTTCACCACAGACGACAAAGAGGATCTTCATGAAACCTGCCAGATATAATCACGGTTGCATATGCTGCCAGATATATGCCGGGTTCTCAAACGATACAGCCGTTTTATGGAAGTAATTTTGGAAGTCTGCTCATTAAAAGTGATTGACCGGGGCAGCAACCGCTGAAACAGGCACCCGCCATAGCCATTTATACCCGCAGGCAGATACCGTTGGATTATGACTGGTGCAGATCTCATCCAGATGCTCTCCATATGTATCGAAATTATCATAGCAGCAGGAGCAGTAGCAGTGTTCATTGCGGTAAAAAAACAGAAGTGGTTTGGCTGGGCAATTGCTGCTACGTTTGGCCTGTACGTGATCTTCGATCTATCACGGATGGAGATTTTCCGTTCCCTGCCGGGATGGATGCGGTCCTGTTCCTTGCTGCAAATATCGCGATGCTCATCGCGGTGTGGTTGATGGGGAGAGAGTTATAAAAGGACACCTTTTTTTTACTACCGGCATGTGGATTGTGTACGGGTGCGTGCCGGTAATCCCCATGAATCACAGAAACGATCCCCATAAATTCTGATAACAAAGGTATCCGGACCTCGTAGAGATTCGGAGCTGATGGTATTATATAATATTGCTCATATTTTTTAGTAAGGTGAGCTCATTGAGAGATAAAAACACATTCATGATGTTTCTCGTTCTGTGCCTTGTGTTAGGTGCATGTTGCCTTGTTGCCGGATGCCCATATCCACCACCAGTACCACCAGTACCATCCTTGACTCCTGATTTCAGCAGAACCGTCTTTTTCGATGTGAAGGCAGACCTGGCTGAATCCCAGGGTTATGATATTGTCAAATACCGGGCCATAATTAATCATGATCATACCTTTACGCTGAATGAAAAGACTGTTGGGGATTTCCATGGAACATGGCAACTTGATACTGCGACCCCGGTTATGAGAATAAAATTTAACGTGAACAATCCCATCAGTTCTCATGGCAAGACGGGCACGATTGAATTCTACGACAAGAACCGGGCGTCCATTGATACCCCCTATGATGGCTTTTGGCCGGGATACCAGGCGATGGGGAAATGGTACTATTAGTTCCTAAAATTTCCTTTTTTTTTGGCCCCCGTTGAAAAGCAAAGGATCAATCAACGTCAGGGATATCTCAGTAAAACGCATGGAAAAATAAAAAAAAAAGTTCGCTGACATTCGAACTTATGACCTCTCCCCTATCAGGGTGACATCATAGCCAACCAGACCGCGAGCTCGCGTGACAACATTAAAAAACACGACCACGGGATTTAGCGATTTTGTTAAGGGGCTACCAGGATTCGTCGTATTTTTCACTTTTAAGTCCAAATTCACCCATTTTAGCGATTTTAAGGCAAAATATTTCCCGAAAATTAAAAACAGGCATGCAGGTGCGATGTTATTATTAATCGCGGGGATCTATCCATAAGTAAAGAGCCTTAAAATCCCGGGCTGGCTAGCACACGCATTCACTTCGGATGGGAGCTGGATTAAACACTATGTAATAGCAGAAAAACTTCGAGCGGGTGAACGAAATGGATCTCGGATCAACCATTTTTTATCAAGACCATAAAGATTTACCTCCTGCTCGCCGGCCCCGGCATCATCGTGATGCTCGCAGACAACGATGCCGGTGGCATCACAACCTACACCGTCACGGGTGCAAAATTCGGGTACGGGCTCATCGGGTTCCTGCACCTCCTCCTGCCGTTCGCGTACGTGGTCCAGGAGATGACAGTCCGTCTCGGGGCCGTGACAAAACGGGGACATGCTGAGGCAATTTTCGATGCCTTCGGTCCATTCTGGGGCTGGTCCTCATTTTTGGACCTGGCACTCATCAACTGGCTCACGCTCGTTACCGAATTCATCGGTATGACCGCTGCGCTTGCCATCTTCCATATCCCACCATTGGTTACCATCGTTGTTGTCTCGCTCGTCATGCTCCTGATGGTACTCCAGGGACGGTACTGGACCTGGGAGAAGATCGCCATCCTGTTTGCCGCAGTGAACCTCATCTACATCCCGGCTGCATTCCTTGTTCACCCTTCGGTAGGCCAGGTTCTTGCAACCGGGCTCATCCCACACTTTCCCGGGGGGTTCACTTGCGAGCTCTTCTTCTTTTTGATGGCCAACATCGGCACCACAATCGCACCATGGATGATCTTCTTCCAGCAGAGCGCAGTTGTCGATAAAGGGATGAAGGAGAAAGATATACCCTGGGGTCAGTTAGACACCCTGATCGGATCGGCGTTCACCGTAATTGTCGCCATCTTCCTTGTTGTCGTGACCGGCACGGTCCTCTACGGTGTACCGGTTGAGAGTGCAGCACAGGCAGCAGTCATCCTGATGGGCACCAGCCCGTGGCTTGGCACCTGCATTGCCATCGGGCTGTTTGATGCCGGGTTTTTAGGAGCGATCTGTATATCGCTTGCGAGCTCGTGGGCCTTTGGCGAAGTGTTCGGCTGGGCCCACCCCCTCAACATGAAGATCCACGAAGCCCCGTGGTTTTATGCCTGCTACCTCTTCACTCTCGCAAGTGCAGGAGCAGCCGTTCTCGTCCCGAATGCCCCGCTCGTCTTAATCACGCTGTTTGTCCAAGTGATCGCCGTTACACTGCTACCTGCAGCACTGGTCTTTTTGATCCTGCTCTTGAACAACGAGGAAATTATGGGCAGGTATAAGAACACACTGGCACATAACATCGCAGCAACTGTCATTGTTGTCGCGATCATCATGCTCTCGACCCTGTACGGGATTACGACGCTCTTCCCGGGATTGATCGGATAAGCAATGATGGAGATCGATAAATGGTGGCCTTTAAAAATATCTTTTGAATGAGGATCGGCGGTGTGATCCAGGGTTGGGCTGACAAGATCGACGAAATTAACCGGCGATATGCCACTCCGGCTGAGCACCCTTCTCGGTGCAAGGATCCTGCTTAAGGGAAAGAAGATCGGGAAACTGGCGGACCTGATGATAGTGGAGACCGGAAAACTGCCGGAAGTGAAGAACCTGGTGGTCTCCCGCCCGTTTGGCGACCCGTCCCTGCTAGTTCCCTGGGAGCGGGTGAAGACATTAGTGCCCGGATCATGCGAGATCGATATCGATGAGATCAAAAAATTTGAAGCAGCCCCGCCGGAAGATGCCATTCTCCTCGCCGACCATATCCTGAATAAAAAAGTCCTCGATACAGAGAATACCGAGGTGGAAGTGGTCTACGATATCCACCTTGTTAAACGGAATACGACACTCTACGTGACGGAAGTGGATACGAGCAAAACCACACGGCTGCGCAGGTTGGGTCTCGGTTTCCCGTCAGGGATCCTCTCCCCCCCCGGAAGATCCTGAGGATACCGGCATTATCTCATGGATGTACATCCAGCCGCTCCCATCACAGATCAGCAGTTTCAAAGGGAATGTCAAGCTCAAGATCCTCAAGCAGACCCTTGCGGATATCCACCCGGTGGATCTTGCAGATATTCTCGAAGAACTCGATCACGACCAGCGGGTGATGGTCTTCTCCACGTGGAGAATGAACATGCATCCGACACGCTCGAAGAGATCGAACCCCATGTACAGCGGGACATCATATCGTCGTTAAACAAGGAACGCGTCGTCAAGCTCCTCAACGAGATGACGCCGGGTCAGGCAGCAGATGTGCTTGCCATCCTCCCGTCAGCAGATGCCCATATGATCCTCGATTCGATGAACAAGGAGAATGCAAAAAAGATCCAGGCGATTATCGGAAAACAGGAAGAGAAGGTCATCCATTACACCACGCATAAGATCCTCAGGTTCCCTCCGGACACCCTTGTTGAGTTACTGCTGGTGGTAATCGACTTAAAAGAGTTGCTCCAGGCCGATGACCAGGCCCGTTTAAAAGATATCATGGTCGAGAACGTGATCTGTCTCAGTACCGAAAGCACGCTCAAGGAAGCGTCCCAGAGTTTTGCCCGGTACGATTTCAGGGCCATCCCGGTTACCGATGATAACAACAGGCTCTTCGGTGTCATCCCCTACAGGGACGTGATGAACCTGACCCATCATTTCGTAGAATGACTGGTGACCAGTGAGTGTGCCGGGCAATGGACCCGGCCCCTCATAGGGCATTCACTCTTTTTAACAAACAGGGAAAAACAAGGAATCGGTTATATGGGCCCGCTGAGATTCGAACTCAGGACCTCCGCCATGTCAAGGCGACGTCATAGCCAACTAGACCACGAGCCCTCTTAGGTCTGATACCCCATAACATCTGTGCTAGTATTATTAAAAATTAGTGTACTCCATGGTCCAAATCATGCCTTGTACGGGTGCCCGTGACCTATATTACGCACACCCGCACACGTTTAAACCGGTGATTGCATGTCAGAAAGCACTGACACAAAACGACAACTATTCACGTTTGAACATGATGCGAGCCGTCTTGAACTGCTCGTCCGCATCCTGTACTGGATCCTGATTGGTATCATCCTCTGGGTGTATGGCATGATCGCATTCATCTGCCTGTTCATCCAGTGGTTCCATATCCTGATCCTGGGCAGCAGGAACGAGTGGTTCTCGAGCTTTGCCAAAGGGTATCTCGAATACCTGGTAAACGTGATGGGTTATACGTATATCATGACCGATAAGCGCCTGGAGATCTTCCCGGTTGCCGTAACGATATACGAAGAGTAGGACGAATCCTGACCATACCGGTCACCCTTTTTTCATTCATTGAAGATACCCGGATGAACGGTTGTCCAGTCTGGCCCGGTCATTTAATCATCATGCCGGTTCATTTTTCCCCTCCAGTTCTCCCCTTTAAAAATCCAGTCTCACGGATCAAACCCCGTATTCAAAGTATTTTAACCAAGTAACGGCAATAACAGATCTGTGGGAATTCTCGCTGCCATTGTATCATACGTTTCGAAATTTTTAGGGAAGAAGAAAAACCCGGTTTATGAGAACTGTTCCTTCTGTGGGGAGCGGGTGTACCTTCCGTTCCATTGCGAATATTGTCACCGGTATTTCTGCGGCAGACACCGCCTTCCCTGTGAGCATGACTGTAAAAATATCAGCGCGTGGAAGAAAACATCGTCATCGGAAGGCACAACTGTGGAGAGTAAAGCGGGGAGCCTGTTTGTAAGGAAATAATTCATCTGCCCGGGAGAATACCGGCAATGGGAGCCATGACGGGGGGTTTTGAGCAGGTCTCCAGAGTCCACTATTACCATTGAATCTTTGCACTACCCTTTTTTTTTGCGCAAAACCACAGAAAAAGACAGATTTAAATCAAGAATTTACTCAAGGTAGACTATGAAAGAAGAGTTAACAATAGGAATACTCGTTGCTGTTTTTTTTATTGCAGTCATCGGAGGATCGATTATTTTCTTAAATACCGGGATCTTTGGAGATGGCTATCCAAGTTATCCTATAGATTCCAAGGTGTATACAACCCTTGAAAGAACAATTATTCCCGTTCCCGTGCCTCCAGATTCACCTGCGCTTTATCCATATCAGGTCTCTAACTATTCAGAATATGGTTATGGCGCCTGGCAGTTCGGTGAGGGGGTTGGTTATGATAAAAGACTGGACCTTATGCCCGCCGGGTAAACCAATACATCGGTTACCCATACGGCACGACTTCTGAATTTCTTCGCCATGACCGACGTCCATATCACCGACAAGGACATTCCTGCACAGGGCGTCTATTCCGGCTACAAAGGCGGTAATCTTTCGGGATATTCAGCGGTTATGCTCTCTACAACGCAGGTTCTCGACGCAGCGGTCCAGACCGTGAACGCCCTCCACCAACAAAATCCGTTCGATTTTGGTATCTTTCTTGGCGATGCCATCAACGGCAGCCAGTACAACGAACTCAGGTGGTATATCGAGATCCTTGACGGCATGACGGTAAACCCCGATTCCGGTGACAAAGACGACCCCTTCCCCGGACCACTCAATGATTACCAGGACAGATACAAGGCAGCAGGCCTGAACAAGACGAACCCCTGGTACCAGGCACTCGGTAACCACGATCAGTTCTGGATGGGGACAAACGTTCCGAACGCATACCTGAACCAGACCTTGACCAGCGAGGATATCCTCAATCTGGGAGATATCTCCTCCGACCCTCTTGGATTAGACAGCCGTGGTTCCTATATGGGCTCAATCAACGGCAGTACGCCGTATGGTGACGTTATCGGTGCTGGACCGGTCAAAGACTTCAAAGAACCCCCCAAGGTACTTGCAGCCGATCCCGACCGTCGTGCAATTTCGCGGTCGGAGTGGATGGGCGAATTTTTTACTACCTCATCCAGTCCCAAAGGACATGGATTCAACCTATGTGACGTAGCAACGGGATTTGCCTGTTATTCATTCGAACCGAAATCGGATGTCCCGATCAAGGTCATTGTGCTCGAAGATACCCAGAGGGACACGGATCTCAATGTCGGCCCCTACATGTATGGCTCTCTCGACACTGCCCGGTATGACTGGCTGGTAAACGAACTCGATAAAGGCGAGGCTGAAGGCAAGCTTATGATCATCGCTGCGCATATACCGATACGCAACGAACTGCCGAATTCCTCGAAGCTCTGGACCCCCATCTCACCGGTATCCGAGCAGAAGCTGATGGACAAACTGCATACCTATCCGAATCTCATCATGTGGATCTCGGGACATGTGCATAAAAATACCGTTACCGCCTTCAAATCACCGGATCCAGACCATCCCGAACTCGGCTTCTGGGAGATTGAAACCGCATCATTGCGGGATTTTCCCCAGCAGTTCCGCACGTTTACGATCGTTTCTAACAGCGATAATGCCGTATCAATCTTTACAACTGACGTTGATCCGTCAGTCAGACATGGATCGATTGCTGAAAAATCACGGTCGTATGCGATCGCAACTCAGCAGATATTCAACTATACACCAGATCCAAAGCCTTCTGGTTCGTACAATGCAGAACTGATCAAACAATTGACGCCGGAGATGCAGGTTAACATACAAAACCACGGAACACCGATAGGAAAGTAATTTTTTCTTTTGAGATTTTTCAGGTCTTGTCTGATGATATCCTGACAAGTTTCCATCAAGGAATGATCTCAAACGGAGATCAATAACCATCTTGTAAATGTGATGTCGTCCTGGATCGGAAGAAGAGCTAAAAAAAGTTTATTCTTCAGCCCGCTCGGTAAAGACGATCGAACCGGAAATGCGAGATATCTTGATCTTGATCTTCATACCGGGCTTGGAATTTGCCACATACATAATGTAGCGTCCCATCTTTACGACTCCGTCGCCCCGCTTGGAGATCGACTGGATCTCGACATCCATGATCTGACCTTCTTCAAGGTTCTCGGATACGGGTTCGGTGCGGGCTTTTCTCTTTCTTACCGGGCGGTGACTCCCACACGCATCGCAGCGGAGCAGCATTACTCGGTCATTCTTGACAAGACGGGTGTCGGGTTTACCGCATTCGGAGCAGATCACGTAATCTTCTACGTAACTCTTGATGATCATCTTGAGGAGCGAGATCTCAAACTTACCGTTAAATATCGCGCGGTTGCCATCAATCTTTCCCGAGGTCCCCAGCTCGCCTAAGAGGAACTTCATCAAGTGATCTGGTTCGCGGCGGACTTTGCTGACAATTTCAGTAAAATTTTCAAGAACCGTTGTCTTGCCCTCCACGTACGCTTTGGCCTCGGGAACTACAAAACGCTCCGAAGATTCGGATTTTTCTGTGATATTGGAATAAGCCTGTTTGAGGAGATTTTCATAGGAATCCGTCATAGTTGTATAATATAAAGGCGCGCTGCATCAAAAAGACTTGCTCATAAAGAGGTACTCACGATTAAGTTCCGTGATTGTATCCATGAGTGGAATGGGAATGTTCATCGAAGTATTCGGGAATGAATACATCACACCCTCACCATTAACAGATCCATTCGAAATACAAAAAGGGTCGTTTCTTTTTTTGTTTATTTTTTCAAAGTTATATTCAAAGTTATACTTTTATTGCTGAAGATATGAGCGCGACTAACTCTTTGTTCGTTTTCACATCCTCGACGTCTTTCTGGTTGATGTTGGTCACGGCAGCTAACACCATCCCCCGGGCTTCGATCCATTTTTTAAACGTCTCATCGGTCTGACCGGGCCTGCCGCCATGCGTGGAAAATGAAACCGCCGGTTTTCCCATGCATCCTTTCAGTATGGCAATTGCCGTATGGATTGCCGGGGTCGGCTTGAACGCCCAGACGGGAGAACCGAATACAATCAGGTCATATTCCGATACATCAATGGATTCAGGTTCGATCTTTGTCAGCTCTTCGCCGCGTGCCATCTTGCACCAGACAAGGAACTTCGTGAGTCGCGAATGGGGGGCAACATTATCAATTTCCACGAGTTTTGAGTCGAATGCTGATGACAAGTGTTGGGCGACATGACGGGTGTTGCCGGTCTCGCTGTGATAAATGATGCAGATCTTCATCCACACATGTGTAAGCAGCCGGATGCAAAAAAGATATCAGAAAAAAAGGGAATTATTTCTTGCGGGCGGATGCTTTCACGGCTTTTTTCGCCGCCGGTTTTACGGCTGGCTTTAAGGCGGGTTTCACCGACGGTTTCTTCCCCCCATTCTTCTGGAACTGGAGCATCATGCCGCGGACTTCCCTTCCGACTTCCTCGATGAGATGATCCTCATCTGCTGCGGTGAGCGCATTAAAGACCGGGCGGTTTACCATATTCTCAAGCATCCACTCCCGCGCAAACGTGCCGTTCTGGATCTCTTCAAGGATCTCCTCCATTGCGATGTAACTCTCCTCGCCGATAACCCGGGGTCCCCTTGTGAGATCGCCATACTGCGCGGTGTTGCTGATATATTTGCGCATGTTGGTTAACCCGCCTTCGTAGATCAGGTCAACAATGAGTTTTGTCTCGTGAAGCACTTCGAGATATGCCATTTCAGGTGCATAACCCGCGTCGACGAGCGTTTCAAATCCCGCTTTGATAAGGGAGGTCATACCACCGCAAAGAACGGCCTGCTCACCGAACAGATCGGTCTCGGTCTCCTCGCGGAACGAGGTCTCGAGAACAACAGCGCGGGTTGCTCCGATACCTTTTGCATACGCAAGCGCGATCTTGTGCGCATTACCCGTGTAATCCTGGTGGATTGCAATGAGCGCGGGGACTCCTTTCCCTTCCTCGAACTGGCGGCGCACCATGAAACCGGGGCCTTTTGGCGCGACCATGACTACATCCACTGTTGACGGGGGTGTGATCTGGCCGAAGTGGATATTGAACCCATGCGAGAACATCAGGCATTTATTCTCAGTTAAGTGAGGGAGAATTTCTGCACGGAAGACTGCGCCCTGGTGCTCGTCAGGCAGGAGAATCTGGATGATATCTGCCTTCTTGACGGCCTCTGCGACCGTCATCACTTTCATGCCATCCTTGCTTGCCGCGTCCCAGCTCTTGCCTTTGCGCAGCCCAATCACCACATCAAGCCCGCTGTCTTTTAAGTTCAGTGATTGTCCGCGTCCCTGTGAGCCATACCCGATAACAGCGATGCGTTTGCCTTTAAGCACGCCGATATCTGCATCCGCCTCATAGTATTTTTCCATCATGATAGTTCCCTTTGATATCAGCAACAAAGCACATAAATATTATATGAAAAAACTAAAGAAGCACACTTGGAAGAGCGATCGGCAGCCATGACTATACCCACACCCATAGACCAGAATTCGGACAGAACTTTCAACAGGGAACTGCCCGATGTGCAGGCAACCATTCCTGATGTCCGTATCAACCTCACCCGGGTCGGCGTGAAGAACGTAAAAAAACTTGTCGAAGTGCACCGGCACCAGAAGCGCCCGGTTATTTTTATTTCCACTTTCGATGTCTATGTCGATCTGCCCGGCACCCTCAAGGGGGCAAATCTTTCACGGAATTTTGAAGTGATCGATGAGGTACTCCAGCAGGCGATCGATGGCGATGTGAACATGATAGAAAAACTCTGCAGTGTGGTTGCCAGGAAACTGCTCGACCGGCATGAATATGCGGACAGGACAGAAGTGTTCATGCGCAGCGAGTTCATGGTCAAGCGTGAGACTCCGGTCAGCCATACGGTCTCCCATGAAGTGGTAAAGGTACATGCGCGGGCAATCGCACGCCGTACATTCCGCGAACCGATTGTCAGAAAGAGCATCGGTGCAGAAGTGACCGGCATGACCGCGTGCCCCTGTGCACAGAACATCATGAAGGAACGGGCAATGCGGGTATTGCAGGGCCTCAATGTTGACAAGCACAGCATCGATGCGTTCTTTGCAGAAGTCCCTATGGCAACCCACAACCAGCGCGGGAAGGGGTTTCTCTGTATAGAGACGGATGATGACCAAAATGTAGATCTTGAAAAGATCATCAGCATCCTCAAAGACTCAATGAGCGCCGGCATATACGAACTCCTGAAACGAGGCGATGAAGGCCATGTCGTGCTTGCCGCGCACAAAAATCCCCGGTTTGTTGAAGATTGTGTCCGGCAGATGGCCAAGAAAGTCCTTGCAGAGTTTGAGTATCTCTCCGGCGATTCTGTCATCACCATCCGACAGACCAATGAAGAGAGCATCCACCAGCACGACGCTTATGCCGAACGGACGGCAACCATTGCCGAACTGGTCGATGAAATGAACGGTGAAAACAGAAGTGCCGACGAATAAAAATCAGTAAGTCAATAACAGTTACGGGTAAAGATTGTTAATCGGGATTCCAAAAAAACTTAAAAAACGGTTTTTTCCAAAATACAATGGATTTTATTTTTATTTTTTTATCGTCACACGAACGGATAATAAAGGTTATTAGAGGGCTCGTGTAAAATAAGGTTGAACGTACTTGTACGGTCACTTATCTCGATATGAGAGATGTATACAGCAATTATTGTACTGCTATACGAACAACTCAACATAACATGAGGCGATAATATTGTCGAAAGTAGTAGAGATTTCCCCAACCACAAGACATGAGGGACACTCAAAGCTGGTCTTGAAGGTTAACGACGCAGGTATCATCGAGACGGGTAACTGGTGCTCCATTACCCCGGTGAGAGGCGTCGAAAAACTTGCTATCGGGAAGACCCCCGAGCAAGTACCCAAGATCGCATCACGTGTCTGCGGTATCTGTCCGGTTGCACACAACCTTGCAGGTACTGAAGCGATGGAAGCATCCATCAAGTGTGAGATCCCCAAGGATGCAAAATTGCTTCGTAACATCGTTCAGCTGGGCAACCGTTGCCACAGCATTGCACTGCATGACATCCTGATCCTGCCCGATTTCTATATTCCGGGCACTGAGACCAAGATCAACCCGTTCACGGCAGAAGAACCGGTACGCTCCGTTGCAAAGCGGATCCAGAGACTCCGTGAGATCAGCCAGACCATCTGTCAGATCGCCGGTGGCGAAGCAATCCACCCGAGCAACACCCGTATCGGCGGTATGTACCGGAACTGCTCCGAACTGGCAAAGACCAAGATGTACGACCTGGCAAAGGAAGGACTCGTTCTTGCTCACGCTCAGTCAGAGTTCATGATCGCGGTTATTCACAGTTACCACAAGAGAGACTTTGTGGATGTCGGCGGCATGAAAGTCCCGATGGTCAAGGAACTCGGTTACCACAGCCAGGGCTACCTTGCAACCCACGCATTCTACGGCAGCTCAAGCCAGGATGAATGCCCCAGCTGGGACATCAACCGGTTCAAGGAAGTCCGTCCATGGGACTGGTATATGGGTGAGATGGAAGTCTCGCTCGAAGAGCCAAGATACCCCATCGGTGGAACCACCAAACTCGGTACCAAGGTCAACCCCCAGATGGAAGCCTGCACCGGCATCCCGATGTACGACGGCCAGCCCGTTGAAGTCGGTCCCCGTGCACGTCTCGCAGTCTACAAGGGCTTTGACGAGAAAGGCACCCAGGGACAGAACGTTGCCCGTGAGATGGAATACCAGGACTGCTTCTACGAGATGATGGACTGCATCGATGAGCTCAACACGAGTGGAAAAGTCGTTGCAGACTACATCCCCGACGGTGACGGTTCACTCGGCTGGGCATCCAATGAAGCCCCCCGTGGCACCGATGTCCACATTGCACGTGTCAAGGACTGGAAGGTTCAGTACTTCTCCATGCTGGTTCCGACCACCTGGAACTTTGCAACCTGCAGCGCCGCACTCAAGGGTGCACCCTGGCAGCTTGCCGAAGTCATCATGCGTGGATATGACCCCTGTGTGTCATGCGCAACCCATATGATCGTGATCGATGAGGACAACCGGTTAGTAGCCCAGAAACTCATCGAGTGAGCGTACATAAATGCTGTATCCAGAGATCGTGATTGTAGGGTGTGGAAACCCCCTGTTTGCCGATGACGGGTTCGGACCCGCTGTTGCAGAAGAAATGCAGAAGCTCTCACTTCCCGACAATGTAAAAGTAGAAGACGGGGGTCTTGGTGCCCCCCATTTTATTTTTTCCCTGCTCGACCCGGAAGTGACGAAACGACTCATCATTGTGGATATCGCGGATTTTGGTGCGGAGCCGGGCTCAATTGCGAAGTTCCGTATGGAAGACCTGCCCCCGGGCAGTTACCGCGATGCACATTCCTGGGATCTCACTGAACCGCTGGAGCGGATCAAAGACCAGATCGATATCACGGTTATCGGATGCCAGCAAAAATACGTCTCCGATCCCGAAATGGAAATCGGGATTTCCGATGAAGTTTCAAAAGCTATTCCTAAGACAGTACGAATTGTACTGGATATGATTGGTGACTATAATGGGACTACTAGACAGTGTCTTCAAGAAGAACGTCAGCGCGGAACCCCAGAAACCTGTGGCTCCACAGAAACCCGCTGATGTAGCAAAACCAGTAGAAACAAAAAAGGAGGTTAAGCCTGTGGCAGACAAAATTACAGTGGGCTATACACACCTGAGTGGGTGTACCGGTTGTACTGTTGCATTAGCAGACAACTATGCCGGATTGTTAACGCTCCTCGACCGATACGTCGACCTTAAGTACATGCCAACACTTGCAGATGCAAGGCACATCCAGAAGGTTGATGTTTCATTCGTTGAGGGTTCAGTCTGTATTAACGACAAACTCGCAGTGGAAGAGATCAAGGAAACCCGTGAAAAGTCAGCAGTGGTAGTGGCACTCGGTGGCTGCGCCTGTTACGGCAACATCACCCGGTTCTCCCGCGGTGGCCAGCAGAACCAGCCTGCACAAGAGGCATTCCTGCCGATCGGTGACCTGATCAAGGTCGATGTGTACATCCCCGGATGCGCACCAACACCCCAGCTGATCAGGAATGTAGCCGTGATGGCATACCTGCTTCTCAAGGGATCCCCCGAACAGAAGGCTCTTGCAACCGCATACCTTACACCGCTGATGCAGTTGGCGGCAAAAGGAACATCAGCATGCTTCTGTGAACTGATGACAGATGTCATCAACCAGGGTCTCTGCATTGGATGTGGCAGCTGTGCATCAGCCTGCCCCGTCCGTGCAATCACCATGGAATATGGCAAGCCCAACGGAGAGCGCGATCTGTGCATCAAGTGTGGCGCCTGCTATGCCCAGTGCCCGAGAGGGTTCTTCAATGAGGGCGTCATCAGCAATTACGAGGCGATCAACGAGGCCATAATGGCGGCACTCCAGTGAAGGTGATTGAAATGGGAGCAGAACTAGGAAATTACAAATCATGCGTCTCAGCACGAAGCACCGACAAGGAGATTCTCAAGCACGCACAGGATGGCGGTATCGTCAGCCAGCTGTTTGGATTCGCACTTGATGAGGGCATCATTGACGGCGCGATTGTTGCAGCCAGCAAGGAATTCGCAGCAAAGTACCCGTCAAAAGTCATGGCTGACAACTCGAACTTCGACATGATCGAGCCATGGAGACCAATTCCAGCCATTGTCAACACAAAGGCAGAATTGATCGCCGCAGCCGGTACCAAGTATAACGTCAGCCCGAACGTTTCGATGATCAAGGAAGCAACCCGTAGCTTCGGTCTCGACAAGGTCGGTATCGTTGGAACCCCCTGCCAGATGCAGGCAATCAGGAAACTTCAGCTGTACCCCGTTGGTGCCCGTGATGTCGGCGCCAGCATTGCTCTTGCAGTCGGTATCTTCTGCATGGAGAACTTCCCGTACCAGAGCATCCTTCAGCTCGTGGAAGACCACGCAGCCATGAAGATGGAATCCGTCAAGAAGATGGAGATCGGTAAGGGTAAGTTCTGGGTATACGGCAAGCGCGGACAGGTAGTCCAGCTGCCACTCAAAGTGACCCACAAGTACGAGCAGCCCGGATGCAAAGTATGTCTTGACTACGTTGCAAACCTCGGTGACATCTCCACCGGATCTGTCGGCAGCCCCGATGGATGGTCAACGGTTATGGTCAGGTCCAAGATCGGAGACTCGGTCTGGGCCAAGGCAATGGCAGCAGGTTGCTTCGAGACCCAGCCGATCGAGAAGGTCAAGCCAGGTCTGGAACTCGTAACCAAACTCGCAACTGAGAAGATCTCAAAGAATAAGAAGAATCTCGAAGAGCGGGCAACGTTCGGTGTCGGCAAGGCACTCCGGAACCCCTACATCTAATTTTTTTCTTTTTTCGTATCAGACAAATGCCTGATCGATGAAATCGTCGATCCCGTAGAAGTTACAACAAAACAGTTTTTTTAAATTATCTTAAAAGGACCACACGGGCAGAGATATCCCTGCCAGTAATCCGCCCGCGTCTGAATGGTCGGGTTTCCGTCAAAGTTCGGCTTTGATAATGCTCGGAATGGTCATGTACCGACAATATGAAAAAAAAAAAAACATCACAGAAAAATTTTTGACTTTTGGTTATCAGAAATTTATGAAAGGTTGTGAGAACCTATGGGAAAATGTGGTCGATGCTATAGAGAGCCTGAAAGGCAAAACCGCAACGATTGCCGGTCTGATTCCAGGAACCAGAGCGATGATGCTTACGATTCGGTGATGGACATTTATGAAGACCAGTTGGACTCCTGGAATGAACGATATGACGGGATGAAGAAAATGATGATGATGATTGAAAAAATGCGCTGATAACTGCGATAAAACTTATTTTGTTTTTCGTATCCACCATTAAACAGAACGGGTTTATCTGTCCTCATACGGAACTTTTTTACCTGTTTCTCCTTCCCGCCCGACACAAAAAACGTTTATCAACAAACGGCTAAAGATCATTATCCAGCACTACTAGGTGGAGAGAGATGAAGATCAGTACCATACGTGCCGCAACCATCGTCTTACTCCTCGTATTCATAATTACACCGGTTGCTGCATCCGTGTATTACACAACCAGCGCACCCCAGATAATCACAAAAGGTGACATGTTTTCCATCAGCGGCACCGGTGCGAAAAATGGCATGGTCACCATCTGGATCATCGGGAGAAATTACTTTGATACTCTCGCGGTCACTCCGGACAGGCAGGGGAATTTCTCAGTCTCGTTAAAACCCACGGCAACTGAAAAATTCTCAGAGGGCCAATACGCGGTAGTACTCCAGGACCCGGGCCCGGGAGGAATGATGGAGATTGAACCCGGCACGGACAGTAGCGGGAACATCACCATCATGAACCGGGGGAAAATCATTGAAAAACTCGGTGCCCGTCAGGATCTCAAAGCAAACGTCCTGCCGGTCGTTGCGGTGCTCACGAACGCTGCAAAGATCCCGGGCGTTGATGATACATTCCTGCCGGAATATTTCTTTGTAGAAGAACCGTCCGTGCAGTTCGACAACTTTATCTCGGGCTCCACTTCAAAACTCCCTGACCATATTACCGGGGAAAGTATCGCCATTAGCGGTACAACGAATATGGGTCCGGAAAATTACCTCCGTGCCCACATCTACAGCCAGAGTACAAACACACTCATCACCTCAAACACTCTTCCCATTGTGGCAGGAAGCCAGATGAACCACTGGATCTATGAACTCAATGCTCCCGGTCTGCCCCAGAGAGAATACTATCTGACAGTAGGATGGGAAAAATCAAATAAAACAGGCGCCGCGATGGCAAATTTTACCGTGAAAAATTCAAACTCTACCCTGCCGCCACCCCCACCCTACTCCGGGATCGAAAAAAGCGTGCCACGGGATGACGTTTCCACGTTCTTATTCATCACCATCAGCGGAGTGCTTATTATCATCATGATCATCTTTGCCGTAGGGAAAAAATGAAAGGTGACCGGGAAAAACTCACTCTTTTTTTGTTACGGTAACAGGATCAATGGTTGCATCGATCATCAGATCAAAAGAAACCGTATCCAGCCAGCCGGCTTTCTCAAACAGGCTCATGAAACAGACCCCGACGACCTTGACCGGGCCATGCCGCTGAATGAGCGCCTGCACATCCCCTTTTACCAGCGGCATGTTCGGCATAGCCCGCCCATGATCACGATCATACGGGGATGCAGTTGGGCCGGGCCCCCGCTCACCGGCATGCCAACATCAGGAACTTCAACGATCTTTTTTGCTTTGGACTCATCGAGAAGCGGGACAAATACCTGTTCAAGGCGCAGTCCCCGCATGGTCATCGCCAGCAATTCGACAAACGGCGTGCAGGTGCCCACGCAGCCGTAGTATACGATCTGATCCCCTTCTGCCAGTTTCAGGGACAGCAGGTACTCCTTAAACGGGCGGAGGATACCAGGGACACTCTTAAAAATCTCCTTTGTAATCATAGTAATGATATCCCCTGCACAAATAATAAAAGCACGGGGAAAGGATCCAAGGGCCGGCTGCATGAGCAGTTATAAAAAAAGGTGTCTCGGGTAACAGGTACACTCACGGATTTTTAAAAAAAAATCCGGTCGAATACTCAATTATTTCGTCACCAGTATCGCGGCGGTTTTCAGCTGGATCTCATGGTTTTTGATGGCATCGTCAACGGTGCTGCGGAACTGGTTGTTGAGTCGGGCAATGCCGCTGTTTAAGGAAATGATGGCCCCATCCTGGTGATTTACCACTCCGACATGCAGATCGGTGCGCCGGGCATCGATCTCGTCGGAAAGTTTCCTGATCTCGGTAGTATCCACACCCTTACCGGTGAGCGTGAGCATGAGAGCCGCACGTTCCTCGGCGCTGGTATTGAAAGCTGCCAGTCGTGCGCTTCCTTTCATCAGCCACACCGAGTCGGGCATACGGACAAAGGTAGTTTCAGCATCCGCCTCGGTCTCACTGGTGCTGGCCCTCAGGTCCGCATCACTTCCGTTAAAAGCAGCCATCTGGGTCTTGGTCTCATCCAAAAACCGTATCGACTGTGCCCGCATCTCTTCCCGGGTGGCAGTGATCTCATCAGAAGTGTACAACAGGGGGGTCGAGGATGCGGCGGCGAGATAATCATCCTGTATCCACCGCAGGTTGGTACTACCGGCACCGTCGCTGATCCGATCGATATACCCGATCACCCCATTCATACGGGCTTCCTGCATCACTCCAACGTACGCGATATGCGATTTGAGGACCGAAATCGGTTCGGGATTGTCCTTGCCAAGCGGCCCGGTACTGTGCGGGATATCCGTGGTATCCACAAGAGCACTGGAAACGGGTGTAATGAACACGAAAAAAATTGCCAGCCACGCCATCATCTATACAAACCGCTGACCGTTCACGAACCTCACCCATCAACACCCAGCTTAAATCCTGCGGGTAGTTGTTCTCAAGGTGCAATTCCGGACAGATAATATTGCTTGGATGGTGAAAGTTATTCATCTAACCCGCGGGTTAGCTCAATACCGCCCGGATCCCCGGTCCAATACGAACCGGAACAACCGAAAACGAATCTCTTCCTGAATACCTGCGGGCGAAATACTATACCGCAGGGTAACGAAGATCTACAGTACGAGAGGAGAGCACTGCGTGAAGAGCGGATTTTTTTTTACGAAAGGGCAGGTGGACATCATCAACGAGGATCTTTTCACCACCCGCCTTATTGCGCAGGAAAGTATCGATCTCATCATCACATCCCCCCCCTACAATGTGGATATCCAGTACAACAGCCACGATGACCAGATCACGTATGATGAATATCTCGTATTCTCAAAGCGCTGGATGAAACGCTGCTATGGCTGGCTGAAAGACGACGGCCGGTTCTGTCTCAATATCCCGCTCGATAAGAACAAAGGCGGCCAGCAGAGCGTCGGGGCTGATCTGACAACGATCGCAAAGAAATGCGGATTTGCGTACCATTCGACCATTATCTGGAACGAGGGGAACATTTCGCGCCGGACTGCGTGGGGCTCATGGCTGAGTGCATCGGCACCCTACGTTATCGCACCTGTTGAACTGATCGTGGTCCTCTACAAAAAATCGTGGAAGAAGACGAGCGGAACACGTGAATCTGACATCAGCCGCGATGAGTTCATGGCGTGGACCAACGGGCTCTGGACATTCAATGGGGAGCGCAAGACCAGGATCGGCCACCCGGCCCCGTTCCCCATAGAACTGCCGCTCCGGTGCATGAAACTGTTCTCATTTATCGGGGACACCGTACTCGATCCGTTCATGGGCAGTGGTTCAACACTCGTTGCAACGTCCTTATGCAACCGGAAGGGTATCGGAATCGAGATCGACCCCCGCTACTGCGAAAGTGCAGCAGGAAGAATAGAAAAAGAGGGTCCGGGGGATTCATAGCAGGTATCCCACCTGTGCCCCGCTGAAGGTGTAACCGCGCCATGACCTCCCCGCTGACCGCGTACATAGACATGGAATTTGCCGGCATCTACGGCACGCACCAGCGGATGCAGATCCCCATCGAGATCGGCGTGGTGCTGCATGATCCTTCCACCGATGCCCTCTCATTTGCCGGAAAACCGTTCCCGACCGGTATCGAGGTGGAACTCTTGAAGAATATCTTAAACGACGTGGGAAAACGGGTGGATGCCCGCAGGAGAGTCTTTAACCTGGCCGAACCTGCCCGCACCCAGCCGTTTGACCACCGGTTCCACCTGAGTCCTGCCGGGGCCCGAAAAGCCCGCACGGCAATCGCCGCAGTGAATACCGATCTTCGCCTCTTCATGCAGGCCCTGAACAGCAGGAATATCAGGACTCTGGTCTTTTTTGCCCGGCAGCGGGAGCAGGTGGCGTTCCGGCAGGCACGGGTGCGGACAGACAGATTTCTCACCCGCGATATCCAGCACGAGATCGCTCATGCGGTTCAGCTCAAAGAACAGATCTCGCTTGACCGCATGTCATTGATCATCGGGTTTGGCATTACCAGTACCACAATAAGGTCTGCGCATCTCTCCTATACGATCCCTCCGCAGTACCAGTATGTGATCAAACCGCACAAGGCAATTGGCGATGCCGCCCGTATGTTTCTCGTGGACAGGGAATTCGGACAGTACCCGAAGGAGACCCGGGTGGGCATAGAAGATCATATCCAGCAGTACGAGAAGGCAAGGGATGCTGCACGGATCCAGAGAGATGGAGTGCAATCCGATATGCCGATTGAGCAGGATCCGGACGACAACTGACATACCGGGCGGGGATTCCGGCATGTTGCCCGGTTCTGCCGGATGATTATACAAAAGGAAATACTCCCACGGGGATGCTCTCCTTTTTTTACCTGAAACCCACGGAAAATGACTGTTTCGACCAAAAACTATGTTAATATCCATCTCGTTGTATAATGATCATGCACTACACCATCATCCTCGATGCTCAGGCAGACGGCGGGTATACCGCCCGGTGCGTTGAGTTATCGGAGGCTCTTGGCCGGGGCAGCACGCAGGGTGAAGCACTCGCCAGTATTCGTGAATCCATCGAACTGGTACAGGCAGCCCGCTGTGAAGTCCTGCACAAGACTATGGGTGCAGTCAACTCCGAGATCATCAGGATCGAGGTAGCTGACGCAGCGTAAGTACTTCCGGACATTTCCGGCAGGACTTAAACAAATTCCCTCTTTTTTTCCTTATTGACACAATTCAGCCGGTGCTGAATGAATCATTTCTTAAACAAAATCAGAGAACCGTCTCCAGGATCTCCCCGGCATCCCGCACGAACTTTGCACACTTCGTGTGAAACAGTTTTTTCTCCCGTGCAAGAGCGAGTGCGTTCGGATTAGATAAGTTGTGCCCGATGAGATCCGTGCAGTTCAGCGAGTGATTCTGCCGCAGGAATTCCGTCATGAAGGCATTGGCTGTTTCGTAGGTCTTGTCTTTTGCCTCCAGATCATCGAGCCGGGTACGCCCGTACTTCATACCGATCACCATGAGGGCTCCTGTTACCGCCCCGCAGGTATTGCCCGAATGTGCCATCCCACCGCTGAGAGCACAGGAGAGTTTTAAGGCAGTCTCGTGATCGATACCGAAATCTGCTGCAAAGGCAAGGCAGACAGCCTGCGAACAGGAAAAGCCGTTCGTGAATGTGGCTGCTGCATCATCCGCACGGGTGATTGTCATATGGTACCAGTAGGGTAATGCAGAAAATAAGTTTGGGGGGTAACCGGAACGGGAACAAAACCGGCTCATTGCCGTATGCATGGGTTTTTTGGAGCGAATCGCCAATCAGGTACCGGTATACACAGCGGGAGCACTTCATGTCATTTATCTTCGCAGACAGGATCAAATGAGCGCCAACGTCATTTCTCTCTGAACTCTTTTTAGTATCGAACAACCCATCCATCATCTCATTTGCCGGCGGGCTTCCCTCCTCTGCACTGATCGTCACTGAAGGGATTGCAGAGGCTACGCGTCAGGTAATGGAAGAGGATGCCCGGATCGCGCTCCAGTACACGACTACGGACGGATACCTGCCGCTGCGGGAGTACATCGCGGACCGCTACCGGACCCGGCTGGGACTGCCGGCAACCGCGGCAGAGATCCAGATCGTCAACGGCTCGCAGCAGTGCCTGGACCTGTTTGCCAAAATTTTTCTCAATACCGGCGACTATGTCGGCATGGAGCGGCCCGGCTATCTCGGCGCCATTGAAGCCTTTTCGCTCTATGAACCGGTCATCGATATCATTCCGCTACAGGACGATGGCCCGGATCTCGCAAAGTTCGAACGATTCGTCAAAACGACCAATGCGAAATTCTTCTACGGTATTCCCAACTCCCAGAACCCGTCCGGCAGGACATACTCGCAGGAGAAACGCAAGGCGATCGCCGACATACTCAGTACGAGTGACACCATTTTTTACAAAGATGATGCTTTTGGGGAACTCTTCTTCGATTCAAAACCCCGGATGCCGGTAACAAAGTACCTGCCCGACCAGAGTGTCATCTCAGGTTCATTCTCCAAGATCATCGCGCCGGGCATGCGGATGGGCTGGATCTATGCACCCCCGGAGATCCTTGCCCCGTTCAACGTCGTCAAGCAGGCAGCAGACCTGCATTCCAATTTCCTCTGCCAGAAGATCCTGCACCGGTACCTGGCCACGCACGATCTCGATGACCATATCCACCACATTAACCGGGTGTATGGCAGAAAATGCCGGGTGATGTGCGATCTGCTCAATGACCAGTTACCCGAGCTCACCCACACTACTCCGGAAGGGGGCATGTTCCTGACGGCAACCCTCCCGCCCGGTATCTCATCCCGCAGGGTCTTTGACGAGGGAGTGAAGCAAAAAGGCGCCGTGCTTCCGGGCATGCCGTTCTATGTGGACGGGGGCGGGGTGGATACTATACGACTGAACTTCTCGAACCCTGACGAAGAGATGATAAAAGTCGGGATCTCACGGCTTGCCATGGTGATAAGAGGACTTGCCCATCAATACTTTTTAAAGCCCACATCGCCTTCCATTTCCATAAAAAATCGTATGCTATAAATAGCGCCTTCTCCTGAGCTTAGAGTACAGGAAGAGATACGGTGAAAAAACGATTTTTCATGATACTCATAATCCTGATACTGTGTGCAATTTGTTCCATCACAGTATCAGCGGAGGGTATTGGCGGGGATATTACCTCACCAGTAACCGAGGCGACAACGAAGCCAACACCAGAACCAACTGCGGTTCCGACATCCCCCCCCCCAACCACGGTTCACACAACGGTGCCCACGACATCACCAACGACACTGCCGACATTGATCACACAGCGCACGACAGAATCTACCCGCATACCAACAACAAAAATTACCATCACGATTGAACCCACCCAAGTTGGCAGAGGTAAAGGATGGATTGACACCTATGGCAATGTCGACGGCGCCACAGTCTATTTCGATGATGCCCCCCAGGGCAATATTGCCGGTGGCATTCTCTCTGTTGCAGTATCACCAACCGGTGCACCGGTAAGGACAATCTCCGTCTCAAAATCCGGCTACACCACATGATCAGGTCCGCTCTCCCACATGCCGGAGAATGGTGAACATGTGGCAGTCTACGCAACCATAAACCCAATCGTCACCCCGACTACCGTACCACCGGTCCAGAACGGAGCGTTCTATATGAGCGGGAATTATTACGGGTATTCCCCACTCACGATCCCGAACCTTCCACCTGGAACCTACAATCCCCCGCAGCACGGGAACGGTCTATGCGAAATCCAGCCCCAGCGGTGCAAATGTATACGTTGACGGTACCTACAATGGCGTAACCCCGATAACACCCGCGCTTTACCCCGGTAATCACAACATCGTACTCAAACGATCCGGCTATAACGACTGGAGTACGACCGTGTATGTTACCGCAGGAAGCGCACAGACGATCAATCCCGATCTGACTCCGGCAATCTTCGGATCTCTCTCTATCGGTTCAGCACCGGCAGGTGCCAGCGTGTTTATGGACAGTGCCTTCCAGGGTATCACCAACCCTTCAGGAGGACTCACTCTCAATAACATACCATCAGGAAGCCACATCATCAAGCTCACGGCATCAGGGTACAATGACTGGATCGAGACGGTGTATGTCAAACCCAATTCCAACACCTACATGCCCGTGGTCATGACCCGTATAGGACCAAATCCAACACCGGTGCCGGCTTCCGGGGCAATCAACATCGTCTCAACACCGACAGGTGCAGAGATCCTTATTGATAACATATTCAGGGGGTATACCCCGGCAACCATCACCGATCTCGACCCGGGTGTACACCAGATCCAATTGACGTATACCGGTTATACCGATTATTAGGGCACTGCGACGGTGGCTTCGGGACAAACAACCCCGATCGCAATAGAAATGACTCCCGTACCAACCCCCACACCCAAGAGTGCAACATCCCCGGCATTCATGATCGGAGGAATGGTAACCATCCTGGGAATTGTAATCGGATTAAGGAGGCGAAACTGAAATGACCGGTACCTGTTCAAAATCAACGATACTCTGGGTGAGCGCGATCCTCGTGATCCTTATCATCGGGTCACTCACGGTGCTTGCATACACCAGTTCGATTGCAGCAATTCAGAACTCCGCCCGCACCGGACTCGAATCAACGGTGGGAGTAATGGCAACCCAGATAAACGCAAGTGATGTGGAACTGCTCAAAGCAGGAGATGAAGGATCACCAAGATACCTGGCAGTGGCAAAGAAACTGCGCACGCTCCGCAGCATGGACGATCACATCCTCAACGCGTATATCTTAATAGTGAACCCGGACCGGTCCGTTACGTTCCTTGTTGATGACCTCCTTGTTGATGACCTGTATCCTGAAGATCCGCAGGGTTCTGCAAAGATCGGGGGACTGTCAACATCCCCGGATACGAAGGAGATCTTTGGGGCACTCTCCCGTCCGACTTCAACCAAAGAGCCCTATACCCCCAAATACGGATCGTTCATGTCGGCCTATGCACCGATCGATGATTCTGTCGATGATTCAAACGGAAATACCGTCGCAGTGCTCGCTATCGATATGGCAGCCTATGACTACACGGATTACATGGGCGGGAAAGGATCCTTAATCCTCATCACCGGCCTTATCTCAATGATTCTCGCGGTTGGCGCAATTTTCTGGTTCGGCCGCAGGGAAGTGCAGAAGGACGAGTGAAGACCGCCCATTCAGTGGGGCTACGGTCCCGCAACTTCTATTTTCTTATCATTCCAACCCTTAACTATGTCATCACCAGTGCGCACCGTACTGCTGGCATGTGTACTCGTTGCAGCATTTCTTCTCGCTGCAGGGTGTACCCAGCAATCGGCATCACCAGTCAAAACTGAAACAGCAACCGGGACCATACCAGCAACACCCGCGATAACAACGGTTGTTGCTACGCCCACAGCACCTGCCACGGTCTCTACGGTGTCCTGGAAACGGGCCCGGCTTTCGACCTCTATGGGAGACATTGTCATCGCTCTCGATCCTGCTATGCCCCTCACTGTGGGCAATTTCGAGACGCTCGTAAACAAAGGGTTCTACAACAACGTAACCTTCCATCGCGTCATTGACGGGTTCATGTTACAGGGCGGCGACCCGACCGGTACCGGCCGTGGCGGCCCGGGTTACACGATCAAGGACGAGTTCCTCCCAGGCAACCGGAACAACCGAGGCACCATTTCAATGGCTAACGCCGGCCTTAACACCGGGGGGTCACAGTTCTTCATCAACCTTGTCGACAACAATTACCTTGATACCAAGCACCCGGTCTTTGGGAAAGTGGTGGAAGGTATGGGCGTTGTCGATAAGATCGGGAAAGTGCCAACTTCCGGTGGGCAGGAAAACCGCCCGCTCCAGAACGTGACGATCCTCAAAGTGGATATGATCTGATATCCTTTTTTTCCCTTCGCCAACAAGGGACGGGTATTCACAACACAGAAGAATCAACAGCCCCTATACTTTTACAGCATACCATGACAGCACCAGCAGGAAATACCGTGCGGCTCGAGACGAACATGGGTAATATCACCATAGCGCTCGATCCAACCATGCCCGTCACTGCGGGCAACTTTGAAACGCTCGTGAAAAAAGGCTTCTATAACGGCGTGATCTTCCACCGCGTTATCGATGGGTTCATGCTACAGGGCGGTTGTCCGGACGGCAACGGCATGGGCGGGCCCGGGTACGCAATCAAAGACGAGTTTGGGCCAAACAGCCGGAACAACCGGGGTACCATCTCGATGGCGAACTCCGGCCCCAACACCGGGGGGTCACAGTTCTTCATCAACCTTGTCGACAACAACTTCCTTGACAGCAAGCACCCGGTCTTTGGGAAAGTTATCGAAGGGATCGACGTTGTCGATAAGATCGGCAAGACCAAGACCCTTCGGGGCGATCGCCCGGCCAAGGATGTGACGATCATCCGTGCCGTCATGGTCTGAAAATCATTTTTTTTCTCACAGGCAGAGTGCATTTTTACCCAGACTGTTCCTCGTGCCGGAAATTGTCTGCTTCCCGTTACCCGCTGATCCGCTCACAAAGGAGTTCCTTTTTAAAAATTCCCGACAAACCGGAGTATATGAGCCTTGCACCACCTGAAGAACTCGAAAAGATCGTGTTCCAGTAAATGCTGATCCCAACGATCGCGATAATTGGTGAGATTCTAGTTAACAGTTACATAATCTGGTTCCTTCTTATCAGCATCCCCTCCGGTTGTGCACACCTTGCGGCTAAAAGTTCCGGTCAACAGACCTGCGGAATTGAGACCGGGGCATATATTATTGCAGGGATCAGTGCGATCCTGATTATTACAGGGATCTTCTATCTTGCAAAATGGAATTTCCGGCAGGAACAATAAGGTTTTTTTAGAATATCCGGATATAGCCGGGCTTGTGCTGGCCCGGGTTATCGTTCCGGTAACAACTCAGCAGATGGTCGGGATTATTATGGGAATGGGAAGTGAGAGGGTCTACCCCCCCCCATTTACCCCTCGTCAGAGAGACTTGGGGTTTGAGGGTCTGGGTCCTGAGGGGAAATAAGCCCATTTTAGGCTCCTTGTGCCTTTCTGACATCTCGGCCTATACCGGAAAACCCCGCAAAACGGTTCCTTTCGGTTCGTGTGGAAACGGCGCAATTTTATCGCTTCGTTTGCTAAAATACGGTAGGAATGCACCTCATCTATTGGCTACCAAAGGCCCTGGAATCGAGGTTTTTTTCGCCACTTAGTTTACCCCATCCTGACCCAGAAAAGGCTGCCGGAACGCGAATATGAGGGTCATTTTTCCGACGTGGATCCAAAAAATGGGGTTTTAGCCGGGAATAAGAGGGGGGAGGCAATGAAAAATGGTATGATCAACCCTCCCGTACGGGGATATACTTCTTTTCGGGTCTCACGAGTGTTAAACGATAGATTGGTGCATTGGGAATCTTCGGACCCGGTAAGGGCTTACGACAACATACCGTGCGCTGGTGCAGGAAATGCTGATCCATGGGGGGATCTGGTGCACCCGACCCATACCCGCTGACAAAATCCTCCAGCAATCCGAAAAAACGGGCGTATTTTTCCATCAAAGTGTGATAATTTATTTTCAATCACAGTCTGCTTAAAAAAAAATAAATCTGGGTCCGCCCGGAAATTTTTGCCCTGTAGAAAACCTTGCTCCAAACAAATTGTATAAACCTGTCAAGGTTCGCGAGAATGCTCTTACATGAGATTTCCTTCATCTGGATCTGATATATACGGGATTTCAGGTCAG
>JBAZRZ010000020.1:0-36093 GCA_041662685.1 Methanoregula sp. | reverse complement strand
ATCTGCAGGTAATTACCGGATTCACGATATCAAAAAGCCGGGTTCACGACTCAAAACACGCATTCATACTTCTAAAGAAATTTCGTAAACTCCATAAATCTCAGTGCTATGTCATGGACCGGGGATACGATTCCGAGAAAATGCACCGGTTTATCCGTGAAACTCTTAAAGCGGATTCGATTAGTCCAGCTCGGATCCATCAGGGTACCAACAATGTCTGGGGGAAATATCGAAAGGAGATGACCGACAATTTGGATTTCGTCCGGTATCGTAAACGTTTCCTGGTCGAAACCAAATTCTCTATCCTGAAAAGAAGATACGGGGCTGACTTGAAATCCCGTATATATCAGATCCAGATGAAGGAAATCTCATGTAAGAGCATTCTCGCGAACCTTGACAGGTTTATACAATTTGTTTGGAGCAAGGTTTTCTACAGAGCAAATTTAAGAGATCGGGCAGGAGGGCACTGGAGAACGATCCAATCGTAAAGATCACAAATCCTGAAATAAAGACTTTCTTAAACCCTATCCCGTCGGACAATTTGCCGAAGATCAGCACGCAGCCGGCCATCACCAGCAGGTAGATGGTCGAGACCCAGCTCACGGTGCTTGTTGAGATATCGAACACCGAGGATATGGTCGGTAGGGCAATATTGACGATCGCCCCGTCAAGTGCCGACATGAATACTGCAAGAGAGATGGAAAGGATCAGGAGATTAAATCCTGTATGACCCGTCACCTGGCGATTATTTTCCATGATGGGAGAATAGGTTGGCGGGTTAAAAAAAGGAGAGGTTCTCGGATTTGAGGATTTTTTTAGTTGGCTGATACTTACATGAATATCCTCATTTTCCGGTCATTATTGAATATGGAGTGATTGTAACTCTCTCAGCATTGTGTCAAAATATTCAGGTAAAAACTGATTTGCCGCAATGAATACCATACGGCAAAATATTCAATCAGAATAAGAGACTTGCGTCTGATGAAAAGTAATACCCGGCTCCAGAAATTTTCGCAATCGATTAAGGAAAAGTGTGAGTGGGAGGAGTAAGCCTCCTTTTGTTCTAGCGGCATTCAGCTCTGCGCCATACCCGGGCGGATACCGGACTATCCATTTGCCCTGTTCTGGCTTGCACCCGCAGGGATTCGTCGTTCCAACGTATCCTGTTCCTCAGACGCTCAGCGAGTTGCACGGTTGCCCGTGCTTCTTGCCGGTAAAGGCTCGATCGCATCATTGCTAAAAACAGGCCGTGTCGTTTCTGTGCCATTGCCGTGACTCTCGCCACCCGTACTTGCGTACGGCTGCGTGACCGGTGGGTGGGGGGACTTTCCTCAGCGACATTTAAGTCACCGTCAGCCGCTCTCTCCCTCTCACTCATTATATTTATCGGCCGGGCTGATAAGCGCAGCGCCAGTGACAGGTACTTGCGAGGTTTGGGGCATGCAACATTATTTTCAGGAAAAACGAACACTGACTTGTTAGGTTTACACCAAAAAACATGAGAACTGTTTGACAACACGTTATGAAATTCAGGAACCAACCCACCCCCTTTAGGGGTCGCTCGGCCGCCTCGCTGGGCAATGTGGTTAATCCTGCTGCTGTTTCTGTTATGAAAAAATGAACATGAGTTGACGAAATATCACAATTTCTTAATACACTAAACCGATTAAATCGCCGCGGGGGCGCCCCGTCGGGGGCGGCGCGTGTCATCGTATTTTGGGGGTATGGGGGCATCAGCCCCCATCAGTGAAATGATGGTTCGATGTAGATGACCGATTTTATGAAAGAGTCATGTTCGATACATTGTTATCCAAGCTGCGCTAAGCAAAATCAATACGAGGGAGGAAAAAGTATGCTGACAGCAGAAGAAGGAACACTTGCAATCCGGCTCGCACGCGGCGCACTTGAACATGCGGTAGGGAAAAAACCGGGTCCCGAACTCAAACTTACCCCGGTCTTCAACGCGAAACGAGGGGTCTTTGTCACTCTCACCCGTGCAGGCGAGCTGCAGGGCTGTATCGGCCTGCCGTACCCGGTGATGCCGCTCGGGGAGGCCATTGTGCACGCAGCACAAGCCGCAGCACTCGAAGATCCACGATTCCCTCCGGTATCAAAAGGCGAACTCGCCACCATCGATCTCGAAGTCACGATCCTTACCGTACCGGTGCCACTGTTGTGTGAACCGGCTGAGCGTCCCGCTAATATCAAAGTGGGAAAACATGGCCTGATCATCCGGGGCATAGGTACGAGTGGTCTCCTCCTCCCCCAGGTTGCAACTGAATATGGCTGGGACAGCACAACCTTCCTTGATCACACCTGCACCAAAGCCGGGCTGTCGGGCAAATGCTGGACTTCAAAAAATGTCGAACTCATGACCTTTGAGGGTCAGATATTTACCGGGAAGAAGGGAACCGTTTAACCTCTTGAACGCACATATAAAGGCACATTAAGGGTGCCACATGGGAATTTCTTTCGAGAGTTTGTACAGCGATATGGCCGGCCGCTGCGGGAAGCTGACCGTTGGCAAAAAGATTGTAAAGACTCCCACCCTGCTCCCGGTCATCAACCCCCATCTCCAGCTTGTCACCCCCAAAGAACTCCGGAAAATGGGCGTTGAAGCGATCATCACCAATGCGTACATCTTTTCCCAGAGCAAGCAGTACCGTGAGCGTGCCCTGTCGGAGGGCCTGCACAAGGTCCTCGATTTTGATGGCGTCATCATGACCGACTCCGGTTCGTTCCAGTTATCCGTGTACGGCGAAGTCTCGATCACCAACACCGAGACCCTCTCGTTCCAGCGCGATATAAAAAGTGACATCTGGGTACCGCTCGATATTCCCACGTCCCCTGCATCCGACCGGCAGACCGCAGAAGGCGAACTCGCGATCACCATGCAGCGCCTCGCCGAAGCCAAACAGGTATTTGGCAACGATGCCCCGATTGCCGGCCCGGTCCAGGGCGGTATCTTTGAAGACCTGCGGGAACGGGCAGGAAAGGAAGTCACCGATCTCGGTTTTACGTTCTGCCCGATCGGGGCCGTTGTCCCTATCATGGAACAGTACCGGTACCGGGATCTCGTTAGTGTCGTTATGGCGGCAAAGCGCACGATATCGCTTTCTGCCTGCGTCCATCTCTTCGGCGCCGGCCACCCTGCCATGTTTGCACTCGCAACCTCGATGGGCTGCGATCTTTTCGACTCGGCAGCCTATGCCCTCTATGCCAAGGAAGGACGGTACATGACCGTGCACGGCAGTTACAAGATCGATGAACTTGCCGATCTTCCCTGTGCCTGTAATGTCTGCCGCATCCATACCGTAGAAGAACTCCGCACTTCACCGCAGCGCGACCGCCTGCTCGCACTCCACAACCTGTATGTCACGCTTGCCGAGATCGCCCGCATCCGGCAGGCAATCACCGACGGCTCGCTCTGGGAACTGGTTGATGAGCGCTGCCGTGGTCACCCGCAGTTGCTTGCCGGCTACCGGGCGCTCCTCCTCCACAATGCGGAACTCGAAAAGACTGACCGGACCTCCAAGCGCCGCTTCTTTTACCGGGGCGACGAAAGCTGCGCACGGACAGAAGTGCTCCGCTACCAGCAACAACTTGCACGACTCCGGTTGGGCAAAGAAGTGCTGGTCGCATTCGATGGCGGTGCGCGGGACGAGTTTGAGGACACGCTCCTCTTCAAACCCCCGTTCGGTCCTTACCCTAAGGACCTCAAGGAGACGTTTCCCATTGGGCAGAGTGAGATCCCTGAATGGGACGACGCGATGGTGCGGCAGGGATGCCGGGGCATCCGGGCGCTGGTCAAAAGCCACCCGGACACTCATGTCGTAGTCTCATGCAGCGTACGATGGGAAACGATCGTGCGGCAGGAAGTTACCGGTTGTGAGGTGCGCAGTGAGCCAGTTTAATATCAGGAAACGGGACGGTCTCGGCCGGACCGGCCTGTTTAGACACGAAGGGACGGAACTGAGACTTCCGGCAGCAACCGATACGATCGCATTGTTTCCTGCACTTGGCACAATGCAGAATGCCAACATGCCCATCTCTGCCCCGTCCGCAGTTGCCCGGGAATTTCCTCCGGCAACGGGTGTGCAGCCAGTCACCATCCATCCCCAGCTGGACAATACTGCAGTAAGTGGCGACTGCGTGATGGTGGCCTCCTGGCATACGGCTTTTGCCAATCCCCGTAATTACGTGGAGTGGCTGGTGGGCTTAAAGAATAAAACACCGGCTGATACTGCGTGGTACGCTCCGGCAGCCGCCATTCCCTCTACAGCCGCCATCCTCTGCTACTCCGGCTTTGACCTCTTTGATTTCATCGGCGTTGACCTCAAATCTGCCCAGGGCATCTTCTGCACTGCTGACGGAGAATTTACCGCAGATGCGATGGAAAGCGGCATCTGCACCTGTGCCGGCTGTGTTGCAAAAGACCTCAAAGAGCACAACCGGAACGCCTTAAAGCAGGAGCTCGCTCTTATAGGCCGCTTCATCGAGCAGGGACAACTACGGGATCTCATCGAGTCCCGCTGCCGGATGAGTGCCAGCCAGGTGGCGATCATGCGCCATCTCGACAGCCAGTACCCATTCATGGATGCGGCACAGCCGGTTGCCCGGAGCGGCGTGATGCGGGCAAACTCCGGCGACTCCATGCAGCGGGTGGAGGTACGCAGGTTTGCAGAACGCGTGCTCACCCGGTATATCCCGCCCAAGACGGACGTAGCTGTCCTCCTGCCCTGCTCGGCCCGGAAACCCTACTCACTCTCCCAGACACACAAACGTTTCCAGATGGCCGTTGGAGGGCGAGCGCACGAGTTGATCGTGACTTCTCCCCTTGGTCTTGTGCCCCGGGAACTTGAAACGATTTATCCCGCAGGACATTATGATGTGCCGGTCACGGGTTACTGGGATGCAGAAGAATGTGCCTTCATCAGCAACATCCTCACCCGGTATTTCAAGCGCCACCCGTACCGCCGCATCATCGCCCATCTCGAAGGCGGAGCACTCAAAGTTGCACGGCAGGCCGCCGAGGCCGCAGGAATCACGCTCGAATGCACCTGTGAGGAGCGACCGACCAGCGATACCGCCCTCAATGCCCTGGACAGTGCCCTTGCCGGAGAACGACGAATCAGGGATGACCGGCTGCATGGCATGGCCTCGTACCAGTTCAATATCGATCTCGATACCAAGGGGACCACACTGCGGGGACATTTCCCGGAGGTCTTCTGCATCCGGAACAATCTCCAGCTCTTCTCGATTGATACCGGTACCGGCATGCTCCGCCCTACTATTGACGGCTGGAACCTGATTCCCGAAGGATACCGGGTGCATATCGATGATTTCATTCCTGAAGGCGATGTGCTGACGCCAGGCGTAATGAGGGCTGACCCTGAAATACGGGATGGCGATGAAGTGCTGGTCGTGGGTGCGCGTGCTCTTGCCACGGGCCGGGCTGCCATGCCGGCGGATGAGATGCTCCGTTCAAAGCGTGGGGTTGCAGTCAGGGTGCGTAAGATTAAGCGAGTGTAATGAAAAAATATAATTGAGAATTTTTGATTAATCGGGATAATTTAACAATTTTTAAGGAGTGACAGGGTTGTATTCCGTTGAAAAAGCAGAGCAGCTTGCCGATAAAGTGTACCAGATGTGGATTAGGGCACCGCACGTAGCCCACCATGCACAGGCCGGCCAGTTTGTGATCATAAGGATCGATGAGAAAGGCGAGCGCATTCCCCTTACCATTTCCGCAGTTGACGGGGATTCATTCCGGGTCATATTTATGACGATTGGAAAAACCACAACCCATCTTGCCGCCCTTAAGGCTGGCGATCAGATACAGGATGTGGCTGGCCCCTTAGGTAAACCCAGCGAGATGCACCGGTTTGGCACCTGCGTGCTGGTAGGTGGCGGTGTCGGCACGGCAAATCTCCCCATCATCGCCCGTGCCCTGAAAGCCTCAGGTAACCGGGTGATCGGAATTGTCGGCGCCCGCAATGCAGGCCTGCTTATCTTAGAAGACGAAATGACGAAAGCCTGCGATGAACTCCTCCTCTCAACCGATGACGGCACAAAAGGCTTTCATGGGTTTGCCGCTGACCTGATCAGGCAGGTGATGGCACGTGAAAAGGTCGATGCGGTCTGGATTATAGGGCCTGCAATGATGATGAAAGTCACCTGCGAAGTGACCCGTCCTGCCGGGATCAGGACCGTTGTGAGTCTCAACCCGGTCATGGTTGATGGAACCGGCATGTGCGGTTCGTGCCGGGTGATTATCGCCGGTGAGACAAAATTTGCCTGCGTTGACGGTCCGGAGTTCGATGCCCACAAGGTGGACTTCACCATGCTGATGGGACGGCTCCGCACGTACCAGCCCGAAGAGAAAGAGTCGCTTGAACGCTATAATGCACATATCTGTGCCTGCAAAGGGGGCGATCACCATGCATGACCGGCCCATCGATCAGCGCATCCATGATTTCAATGAAGTGGACGGTGGCCTGACTTCTGAAGAGGCAAAGATTGAAGCTGGACGCTGCCTCCAGTGCAAAAAACCGCTCTGCGTCAAAGGCTGTCCGGTCACCATCGACATCCCTGCCTTCATTCGTGAAGTTGCATCCGGTAATTTCAGGAAAGCCGCCGCGATCATCAGGGAACAGAACATGCTGCCGGCCATCTGCGGCCGGGTCTGCCCTCAGGAAGGGCAGTGCGAAGAGCAGTGTATTCTCGGCCTGAAGGAAAAACCGGTCTCGATTGGCGAACTGGAACGGTTTGTTGCCGACACGGAACGAGCGCATGGCATGGGGCTCTCCCAGAAGAAGGCATCCACCGGACGGCGGGTGGCAGTTGTCGGCGCAGGCCCGGCAGGATTAACTGCTTCTGCCGAGCTCGCCCGTATGGGCTACCAGGTGACGCTGTTCGAATCGCTGCATGCAGCCGGCGGAGTGCTTATGTACGGCATCCCCGCCTTCCGCCTCCCAAAGGAGATTGTGAAAGCAGAGATCGATGCGGTTCTCTCCCTTGGGGTTGAACTGAAACTCAATTATCTTGTTGGCCGCAGCATCACCGTAAAAGAGCTGCTCAGTTACGATGCAGTATTTTTAGGCACCGGCGCCGGTCTTCCCTATTTCATGGGCCTGCCCGGAGAGAATCTCCCGGGCGTGTACTCGGCGAACGAGTTCTTAACCCGGGTCAACCTGATGCACGCAGACCAGTTCCCGACATTTGACACCCCGGTCAAGAGGGGGAGCCGCGTGGTTGTTGCTGGTGGCGGGAACGTGGCAATGGACGCGGCCCGTGTCGCCAGGAGGCTTGGCGGCAAAGTCACTCTTGTCTATCGCAGGCGCGAAGAGGATCTCCCCGCCCGCGAGGCAGAGACACAGCGGGCAAAGGAAGAGGGCATTGAATTTGTCCTGTGCGCCAACCCGGTAAAGATTCTTGGCGACCAGGGGATAACGGGAGTTGAGTGCATGCACATGGAGATGGGTGCCCCCGACCAGTCCGGCAGGCCGGAACCTGCTCCCATTGAAGGCAGTCATTTCACGATCGATGCTGATGTCTTTATTGCGGCCATTGGCCAGGGACCAAACCCGCTTCTTATCAGCGAGATTCCTGAACTTAAGCGGGGGAAACGCGGGACTGTCATTGTTGATGACGAATTCCGCACCTCCATGCGCAAGGTTTTTGCCGGTGGCGATGTTGCTACCGGTGCGGCAACCGTCATTCTTGCTATGGGTGCGGCAAAGAGTGCAGCGCATGCAATCGATAAAATGCTGCGAGAAGAATAAGTAATCTCATTTTTTCCTCATACCTTTTTTTAGAACGGTAATTTTTTCGTGCTTTGGAGCAAGGTCGTCAGACATCATGTTTTTTTTTTTTTTAATACCAAAAAGTAAAAGTATCAATCCTTTACACCTCTTTGAGATCATATGCCATTTTGTACATCCTGCGGTGCAGAAGTTGCCGCTGACAAAAAATTCTGCCCCCAGTGCGGGGTTCCCATGGAACCGGTAACCGAGCCTGCGGTCCCCGAAATCCACGCTATACCTATAGTACGGGTAAACTCATTATCCCCCCCGGGGATTTTGCCGATACAACCCAAAAAACCAAAGACTGCCCTGATTATAGGGGGAATTGTGGTTGTTCTTGTGATCGGTGCTGCCGTATATTTTGTTGGTATGCCGATGCTCAAAGCAAACCAGAAATCTGCCGATGATTTTACCTCATCACCGACCCCGGCAGTCACGTACAAGACATTGCAGACTACAATCCCGACTCCCCAATATACACCGGATAGTACGGAGACAATCATCACCCCGCTCCCGCAAAGGGATGACCGCCTGGAGGAGGATTACGAGCCGGTATATGCCCTCAACCAGACATTTTCCTTTGGCCAGAAAGTAACGATTACCCAAAACCTCACGCGCCCTCCCCTGTATATCCGGTTCAATCTTACCCCGACCATGATAACCCGTCACCGGCTGGTTTCTGCCATGACCCACAATGAACACTATGAGAATACCACCGAGACCAGTCCGCAATCATGGTTTGAGGTTAAGGTGTTCGACGCAGGATCCGGCATGCTCATCGACAAGCAGGGTTTTGGAAATGATTATAGTGATATCACAAAACAGAGTTTTATGGTGCGGCAAAATGGAAATTACCGGATCGAGATGTCAGGAAATGAAGTCATAGCTGATATTCAGATGCTGATCGGTACCACATAATTTACCCCATAATTTTTTCAAACGGAACGCGAAAGGAAAATTCTGCATCACCATCATCTTTAACTGGATTTGGAAGTAACATGTCTGAGTCAAATGACAGTGAAGTGAAAGTCTATGGATTTTGGAAGTCTTGGTGGTATGGGCGGGGCAGTTGGACGTTATCTGTCAACCCCCGAAGGACAGGAAGCAGCAAAGAAATATCTCGCATCACCTGAGGGTATTTCAATGCTCAAAGGGCTTATCGGAACTCCTCAAGGACAGAAAACTATGTTCAGCATTCTTCCTTTACTGCTCGATGGACTCAATATCCCTCCGGAAATTAAGGATGCAATCAAAAGCGCGATCGGCACTTCTGCATAATTCTTTGATGTCTCCCTAACAAACATCAAAGAAAATTTTTTTCCCAAACGTTTTTTCAAAGGCTTTTTTCTCGCTCTCGATACCCCACATCTCGAGCTGGCAGTCGCCTCTTGCAACAATCTCCAGGTGGACAGTATCATCTCCTGATGCTGTGAACCGGACCTGCTGGACCAGGGCCGCATGACTCCGGTCAAGACTCTCGCCAATCCGTATGAATGCTGCCAATACCCGCAGGGCTTCTCTCTCGTGCAGATCAAGTTCAAGGATATTGGGATTCTTTTTCTGCGGGCCCTTTTTACGGTGAAACCGGGCAAGATTGGCCATGAATGTGACTTCTTTTAAGTCAAAGCCCAGCAGCTCGGAATTTTTTATGATATAATAGGAGTGTGCCTGGTGGTTGGTATATGAAATGAACGAGCCGATATCATGCAGAAATGTTGCATATTCCAAAAGCTCGCGTTCTGCATCGGAAAATGCATGAAGGTTCTGCTCTTTTGCACTGTCGAACATGGCAAGGACAAGGGCAGTAACCGTCCGGGCATGAACCTCATTGATGCCACAGGAACGGCCCAGTTGCAGGACGCTGCGCTGGCGAGTTGAGAGTTCCCCAAAGAGGGGAAAATCATCCATTCTTGAGAGATAATCCACTAACAGCCCGTCCTGCAGTCCTCTTCCGGTAACCGTGATGGAATCTAAGGAGAGTTCCTTCATGAAGGTGTCAAGAATGGCAGCTCCCGGCACGATAATATCCGCCCGTTCGGGGTTGATACCCGGAATTTTCCTGCGCTGTTCAAGGGGCAGTGAGCAGATCAGGCCAATGACTTTTTTTAATTCACGATAGGTAATCACACCGTCTGGATCCTGATTCTGGCGCAGGGCTTTTGAAGCGATCTCGGCAAGATTCACGGCAGTCCCTGAACTTGCAACAGCACAGACCGGTTCTAATTTATGGATCTTTTTTATTGACCGGATGATGACATTTTTTTCCTGCTGCTGGATCTTTTTATAACGATCGGCCGTAATAGGACCGGTATCTGCCGGAGAGATATACTGGTTTGCAAGCCGAATCGCCCCGAGTTTAAAACTGTCAAGGTACTGGTAGTTGCGTTCGTCTCCCACCGCGATCTCGGTACTTCCGCCACCGATATCGATAAAGAACGTGGATTTTCCCCCAAGGTGCATTCCGCTTGCTACCCCAAGGTAGATCAGCCGGGCTTCTTCCTGCCCGGAAACAACACGGATATCAAGCTGGGCTTCCTGTCGCAGCCGGTGCAGGATCTCTGACTGGTTGGAAGCCTCCCGCATCGCAGATGTGGCAACTGCAACAAATTCTTCGGCATTGAACGTGCGGGCAAGCTCGGTGAATTTTTTACAGACCACACCCGCCCGTTCAACTGCATCAGGCAAAATCTCATCACAGTCAAATTCTCCCTCGCCCAGGCGTACCTGCTGTTTCTGCCGGGTCAGGATGGTGTACGAATGATTCGGGTTGAGCCTGACGACTAACAGGCGGATAGAATTGGTCCCGATATCGACAAAAGCAACCACACGACCGTTCTGGCCTAATTTTTTAGACCTCACCGGATCACCAGGGTCCTGCCAAATTCCCGGATAAAGAGATCTGCTTTGCTGCGGGCATGTTCTTTTTCAACAGAAACATCACACGTCGCAATTACATCGCAGAATATCTCCTCATCAATAACACAATGGACTTCCTCTACAGTCCCGAGGTGCAGGAAATCCAGCCCGTCGGCTATGCGGAATATGCCGGCGATTTGGAGTGTCTTTTTCTGGTATTCAGGAGAAAGAAGGTTAAAAAAAGCCTGCGATTCGGGCACTGCAGAACCCCGGTGAGCAAAGGCTGCCAGTGCGATAGTTCCGCGCTCGGCCAGATCCAAAGTGAGGCGTTCGTCTGTAAATATCATGGCAGCACTGCGCTTATTGTGGTTTTTCCGCCCTCCCTTCCACCCGATATCATGCAGCATCCCGACACATTCGAGTAAAAACCGGTCCCGGCTGTCCATCTTATGGAAGGGCTGCAGGCTGTCAAACAGCATCAGGGAGAGTTTTGTCACGTGCAAGCTGTGCTTCTGGCCACGGGGAAATTCACCGGCTATGATGCCAACAGCAGTCCTTATCTCCGGTTCCGGCACCGGCATATGCGGCCGGAAATTCATCATCCTGCCGGAGTCAAGGGAGGTGCGAAGTGCATCCCAGATATGTGCCCGCTTCAAAGATACCCAGTACCGTACGAAATGCCGGTACAGCTGCTGGCGTTCCTTCTCCCGTTCTGCTAAAAAAATCTTCAGGCTCGATAACGTGAAAGTATCCGGACGTTTCTCTTCATTTTCCGTCCGGAGATGTGAGCGTTCACGCAGGAGCAGGCGGGTTATGGTATCGATCCAGACATCGCAGTCATGCAGGTCTCCTAATATCTCCTGTACAGCCTTGACCCGCGAAATCGGTTTTTTCAGGTTGAGCCGGTAGACGGAGGCATAGACTTCGAGCGTGTACCGGAGTTTTTTTGCCGCAATCCGCGTGGCATGATGTTCTGCAACCGCTTCGGCATGGGAGACCCAGAGTTCGAATGCGAGGAATGCGCATAATCGTTCTTCTATCCGCAGGGCAGCAACGGGCGATATGCCATAGGCCAAAGACTGTTTCTGTACCCCCCGTAACAGGGGAAGAGGCTGGCTGAAAGCATCCCGCATCGCATCAATCACCCGACTTTTTTCCAGGCTATCCAGTGCAGAGATTACCTCTTTCTGGAGAACGCCCCTGCGTTTCTGAAGATCGAAAACAAGATACCGCACTGCAGGGATGGTGGGAGCATCTCCCCCCCGGTCAGGTTTTCGTACCTTCCAGGCCTTCTCGGCACGTTTCTGGTATTTGTTGAGATACGCGATCTGGACATCCGTATCCCGCGCTTCTCCCAGGGCCCGGGTGATCTCCCTGAGTTCTTCACACCACCGGTTATAGTTTTTTTGGGGAAAACAGGAACGAAAGAGGGGAAGTGCTGCCCGGAGACGGCGGGATGCCACCCGCATCCGGTGGATATATTCGATATCTTCTGCCGCCCGGACCCCATCGGTCTCGTTGGCAAAGGCTTCAAGGAGGGGGAACAGTCTCTGGTTGGCAAAATAGCAGGATGCTCTCACGGGTACCGGGATTTTTTCAGTCCCTGACGGGGGCGTTTTACGAGATGCCATTGTACCAGCAACCACAGTGTTCCAAAAACCATGCCTGGGCACTGACCGGTTCTGCCCCCTCCGCAATTGTGCGTCGTTCATAGGTTCCGTCACTGTGCAGCACTCTCATCTTGAGATTATCCTTAAGCTGTACCGGAAGGATCTTCTGGACAATGGCATCCTTAATTGTGGTATCCTGGACCGGGAAGAGCACTTCAACCCGCCGGTCAAGGTTCCGTGGCATGAGATCGGCACTTCCCAGGTACACTTCCCCGCTCCCGCCATTGCGGAAATAATAAATCCGGGCGTGCTCCAGGAACCTGCCCACGATTGTCGTCACCTCGATATTTTCGCTGATGCCGGGAATTTTTGGCCGGAGACAGCAGATGCCCCGCACCTGGAGGTCTACTCTCACACCGGCCTGCGATGCCCGGTAGAGTGCGGCAATACAGATCGGATCGACAAGGGCGTTCATCTTGAAGATGAGATGTCCCCCACCATTTTCCTGGTGATTGGTAATCTCGCGCTCGATCATCGAAAGGATACCCTTTCTGAGGGTAACCGGGGCCACCAAGAGTTTTAAGTAACGGTCAATCCGTGCATACCCGGTCAGGAAATTAAACAGGTTTGCGACGTCTTCGCCAATCTGGCGGTCGCAGGTCAAAAACCCAAAGTCCGTGTAGACGCGGCTCGTTGTGGCATTGTAATTACCGGTGCCAAGGTGCATGTAGCGCCGGATACCATCTTTCTCCCGGCGCACGACCATGCAGAGTTTTGCATGCACCTTGAGTCCCACTACGCCATACACAACATGTACCCCTTCATGTTCAAGCGCCCGGGCCCAGCCGATATTATTCTCTTCATCGAACCGGGCTTTGAGCTCGATGAGGGCAGCAACGGCTTTACCATTCTCCCTAGCTTCCAGGAGCGCCTTTACTATCGGGGAATTGGAACCAACCCGGTAGAGTGTGATCTTTATGGCAAGCACATCCGGGTCTTTTGCTGCCTGCCGGATAAAATTGACCACCGGAGTAAAACTGTCATAGGGATGATACAGGAGAATGTCATGATGCCGGATCGCCGTGAAAATATCCCTGCCTTCCGCCAAATCTTCCGGCAGCGACTGGGTGAAAGGTGCATCTTTCAGGTCCGGGCGATCCAGAGAGAGGAGCTGCATGAGATCTGCCATACCCACGGGATGACCGATCCGGTGGATCATCGCAGACGAGACGAATAACTTCTTTTCGAGCATATGGCAGATGCTGTCATGCATGGAACATTTCACTTCAATACGCATAGGGTTGCCATGCGCACGCAGTTCCATGATCTCTTCTACCGTTGTGAGCAGGTCGGAAGCATCGTCCACTTCAATTTCAGTGTCAGCATCACGGGTGATCCGGAAGGGAAATGATGCTACCACCTCAAGCCCGGGAAAGAGCATGTCGAGATGGGCTGCAATGATCTCCTCAAGATACACAAAATGGACGTTCTGGTCATTGCGGTAATTTGCTTCCGGGTCAGGGATACGTATGAGCCGTGAGAAGAGGTTGGTTGGCACTTTCACCCGGGCAAAAAACTCTTTTTTATTGGGATCCCGGATGATAATTGCGAGATTCAATGAAAGATTCGAAATGAAAGGAAATGGATGTGAACTGTCAAAGGCAAGAGGCGTGAGTACCGGAAAGATCTCATCGACAAAAAAACGGTGCATCAGGGCTTTCTGGCCGTCACCAAGATCGCGATAGGTATGAATATGTATGCCCTTATTAGCAAGTTTTGGCAGGATGTCATCATGCCAGCAATCACATTCTAATGCGAGATCGGGTAACAGCGCTTCCTGGATGGCATCGAGCTGCTGTGCCGGGGTCATGCCATCGGCAGGGAATTTACGGACACCTTGTGCGGACTGGCGCTGGAGCCCGGATACCCGGACCATAAAAAATTCATCGAGATTATTGGAAAAAATTGCCAGGAATTTTACCCGTTCGAGCAGGGGGTGCGAGGGATCAAGGGCTTCGTCGAGCACATGCCGGTTGAACCGGATCCATGCCAGTTCGCGGTTGATAAACAATGAGGGATTGTCGAGAGAAATTATCGGGGTAGTATCCATAAGACTGCACCTGGCAAATATCGTATTGATAGTAACGCTAATGGTAGAATGTGTACCGGTGAAATATAACAGTTTTTACCGGTGATGCGAGTGTTTTGGGGAGATTAAAATTACCCGGCGGGAAAAAGAGGTGTCTGTTGTGAAGTATTGGAAAAATATTTGGAATCGGGCGTGAGCCAATCAGGAGTTCACTGAACTTATTAAAAAATATTCCCATAATCCAGAGCATACCTACCCCCTTCGGGAGTCGCTCGGTCGCCTCACGGGGCAGGGAGTTTAATCATGTTCCGCGTTTTGGCTTATGGGTAACTGATAAGCAAGTGGAACTACTAAATTGCCTAATAATCTGGACCGAATAAACCGTCGCGGGGGTGCCCCTTTTAGGTGCGGCGGGGTTCATCGTATTTTGGGGGTATGGGGGCATCAGACCCCATCCATCTAATCGTTCACTACGTGCGATACCTCAATAAAAACGATAAACCGAATGTCATGTGATGATAGTTACCCATTGAAATTATGGAAATCATAGCAGTTCCTTATAAACTCCTGTTTCTGGTGTGCGGTGGTATGAGGGACCCGATGACCGGGGTCTGGAGAGCAGGACAGAACGGGCAGAGGGCAGCATCGACATCGCTTGCCTTCTCCTTAACCGGGCAATAATACCTGCCATCGATATACTGGACCGTATCACCCCCGGGAAACGGGGTTCCTGCCGGGTGCCCCGGCTCGTGCTGCACGAACATGCAGAAAGCGACAATGAGGAATTTTAAGAACCGGAGCCGGAGATCGTCACCTTCACCTTTGCACTGCACGGCAGCCATCTCCCAATATGCATTTGCCGCAACCGGCACCGGTTCTTTCATGGGAGAAAAAGCGCCCTGCTGCTGCATGAGCCGGATCGTCTGCCATGCCCCCACAAGATGTTCGGTGATCTTTGCCTCGAGACGATCCCGGTATTCCGGGGACACGTCACGGCTTTTTTCACGGAAATTGCGCCGCATCTGCTGGATATCATTGGGTGAATAGCGGAGCACGACCGATGCGATGAGGGGCCTGAGTTCTCCGGTTGTGCGTGCAGATTTGAGATTTGCCAGATCCAAACGAATTGAATCGGCCGGGGTCGATGGTTCACCTGCGTTAAAGGGAGATGGGACGGTCATAAGGAAATTCACCGTATAACGGGCAGGACGTTTTGCCCGCATCTAACGTATTTTGCCTCTTTTGGCATTTATTGCCTTTTGTATAAGGAAAATACCAGAGAATGTATTTATATTCCTCTTCCCAACGTGTATTCATGGTGAATGCCATGAGTGGTTGCTTTATTGGGCCAAAGGCTGCGTTTTTTTGATACTACCCTGCGGGATGGGGAACAGACGCCCGGCGTTTCATTAACCCCGCAACAGAAACTTGAGATTGCGACTGCGCTCTCGGATATTGGCGTGGATGTTGTTGAAGTCGGTTCGGCTGCCGCATCGGTGGGCGAACGGGATGCAATGAAATTGATCTCGGAGGCTGGCCTTTCTGCCGAGGTCTGCACATTTGTGCGGGCCCTGCAGCTTGACATTGATGCGGCTGCCGATTTTGGGGCGGATTCTGTCCACCTTGTCATACCCGTAAGCGATCTGCACATCGAAAAGAAGATGAAAAAAACCCGCGAGCAGGTTGCTAAGATGGCCTGGGATGCGGTCAAGTACGCCAAAGGCCGGGGACTTATCGTAGAACTCTCCGGTGAAGATGCTTCACGGGCGGACCCGCAGTTCCTGCACGAGGTATTTTCTGAAGGGGTGAAGCGGGGGTCAGACCGACTCTGCTTCTGCGATACAGTCGGGCTCCTGACACCGGAGAAGATCGCCGGGAACATCCGCCCCTGAGCACGATCGCACCCCTATCCATCCATTGCCACGACGATCTCGGGTTTGCGCTCGCAAATACAGTGGCTGCATTAAAAGCAGGTGCCGGGTGTGCGCATGTGACGGTGAATGGCCTCGGGGAACGGGCAGGTAATACACCGCTCGAAGAACTCGTAATGGCGCTTGAAGTGCTGTACGGGTGCCCAACCCGGATCAAAAAAGAGGAGATCTATCGTCTCTCAACACGGGTCTCGCGCTTGACGGGGGTTCCGTTACCCGTGAACAAAGCAATAGTCGGCGAGATGGCCTTTACCCACGAGAGCGGCATCCATGCGCACGGGGTCATGAAGGAACCGTCGACCTATGAATCGATCAAGCCCGAAGAAATCGGGCGTAAGCGACGGATTGTGCTGGGTAAACATTCGGGTTCTACATCGGTTGAAGCAGCACTCAACGAGATGAAGTACAAACCTGATGAACCGCAACTCAAGGAGATCCTCAAAAGGATCACACAACTCGGCGATGCGGGTAAACGGGTTTCTGATACCGATCTCATGGCAGTTGCTGATGCAGTGCTCGGGATCGAATGCAAACCGGTCATAAAGATGATGCAGTTCACCGCCATCTCGGGTAGCAACATGATACCGACAGCATCGGTAACGCTGGTGGTTAATGGTGTGGAGATGACCGGGCAGCAACCGGTGACGGCCCGGTGGATGCCGCGATGTCGGTGCTGAGGAAATCGGTTGCGGAACTGGCCGATATCCGGCTCGAAGAGTATCACGTGGATGCGATCAGTGGCGGCACCGACGCACTGGTCGAAGTAACCGTAAGGTTAAGTAAAGACGGGAAGATAATTACTTCACGCGGCGCCAGCACGGATATTATTATGGCGAGCGTTGAGGCGATGATCGCCGGCATGAACCGGCTATTGAGGGAAGAACATGAAGACCGGGGCAAAAATATTCGTTGAATCACTCCTGCGCGAAGGTACCGAAATTATCTTTGGGTATCCCGGGGAGTGGTGTTGCCTATTTATGATGAACTCTATGATTCACCATTGCAGCACCTCCTCGTACGGCACGAACAGGCAGCAGCGCATGCCGCAGACGGGTATGCACGGGCAAGCGGTCGTGTAGGGGTATGCCTTGCCACATCCGGCCCCGGTGCCTGTAACCTTGTCACCGGCATTGCTACATCCTATATGGGCTCGACCCCGGTGGTTGCTATTACCGGGCAGTTACCGACAAACCTGCTGGGCAACGATGCGTTCCAGGAGTCGGATATCACCGGCATCACGATGCCCCTATCACCAAGCACACTTATTTATTGAAGAGTGCCGGGGATGTCAGCAGGGTTGTCCAGGAAGCGTTCTATATCGCGGGTACCGGAAGGCCGGGCCCGGTCTTGATCGATATCCCCAAAGACGTGAGTACGGGTATGGCCGAGGATGTGAAGTTGCCCGAAAAGGTAGTGCTTCGCGGGTACAACCCCACTTATAAAGGCCACAAGCGCCAGATCGAAAAAGCGCTTGAACTGCTCGGTCACGCAGAACGTCCGCTCATCTATGCCGGTGGAGGAATCATCTCCTCGAATGCTTCGCCGTAACACATTGAATTTGCCACACTGGCATCGATTACGGTCACCACAACCCTGATGGGCATCGGGTATTCCCTGCCATCACCCGCTCAACCTCGGGATGCTGGGCATGCACGGCACGGAGTATGCCAATTTTGCCGTCACCGAATGCGATCTCATGATCGCCATCGGGGCCCGGTTCGATGACCGAGTAACGGGAAAAATCGACACGTTTGCCCCTCCCGCAAAGATCATCCACATTGATATCGACCCGGCCGAGATTGGCAAGAACAAACGGGTCGACGTGCCGATTGTCTGATATGTCAAGGCGGTCCTAAACGATATCCTCACCCTGATGAAGAAGCAGGATGCCCATGAGATCTGGATTAAGAAGATCAAGTACTGGAAGCAGCATCACCCGCTCAAATGCCCGTCGACTGGCGGACTGCACCCGCAGTTTGTCATCCGGACCTTGAGCGACCTTGTCAAAGATAAAGCCGTGATCGTCTCAGAAGTCGGCCAGAACCAGATGTGGACTGCGCAGCACTTCTGCTTCCACAACCCGCGGACCTGGATCACCTCCGGGGGCCTCGGTACCATGGGCTTTGGCTTTCCGGCAGCCATAGGTGCGCATTTCGCAAGGCCGTATGTCCCGACCTTCGTGATAGCCGGCGATGGCAGCAGCCAGATGAACATCCAGGAGATGGGGGCCGTTGCGGCCAATAACATCCCGGTGAAGATCGCGATCCTCAACAACATGTATCTTGGCATGGTCAGGCAATGGCAGGAGCTCTTCTTCGATCACCGGTATTCGTTTACCGAGCTGCCAGCGGTTGACTTCGTGAAGATCGGCCAGGCCTATGGGATTGAAGGCATGCAGGTCAATACGCCAGAAGATGTACTCCCGGCCTTCCAGGCATCGCTCGACTGCGATGGCCCGTTTGTGATGGACTTCAGGATTGAGCACGAAGAGAACGTGTTTCCCATGGTGCCGGCCGGTGCTGCGATCAACGAGATGATCGGGGGCACCCGCAATGAAACCGCACACGCTGTCGATCCTTATCGAGAACAAGGCCGGCGTCTTATCAAGGGTCACCGGGCTCTTCTCGCGCCGGGAATTCAACATAGAAAGCTTAGCTGTCGGACCCTGCGAAGAAACGGGCATGAGCCGGATCACGATCGTGGTGATTGGTGACGATGCCCCGGTTGAGCAGATCATGAAACAGCTCAACAAGTTAATCGATATCATCAAGGTCTCTGACCTCACCGAGAACGAGCGGGTGGAACGGGAACTCGCTCTCATCAAGGTCACCGCAGAACAGGGGACGTCCCGGGGGGCCGAGATTATGCAGATCGCCACCATCTTCCGGGCATTGATTGTCGATGTCAGCCCCAAATCCATTATTCTCCAGGTTATTGGCGAGACCGACAAGATCGATGCACTCGAAAAACTCCTGCGCCAGTATGGGGTCAAGGAGTTTGTAAGGACCGGCACAATCGGGATTTTACGCAGGCCAAAGACGGTGTCGAGCGGGAAATAAAAGATATTTTTTGTCCTTCGACGTTTAACCTTTATTTTTTCATGTTGGGGAAGATTGGGTACTCAATATCTGGTTATTATGTTACCCCCTTGATGAAATCACAGGGTCAATAAAAAATCCATCGGGATTAGATATTTTTTGCAAGGTTCGGCTCTGTTGAGATCCTCTTTTTCTGTTGTTCGCTTTTTTTTCTTCTGACTGCCATGAGGGTGACCCCCTCTCTCCCCCAGACACCCCTATTGGTCTGGGTTTTTCATCAACTTTCCAAAACCTAATCGCACTATTGGGGGATGCCCGGGCGGCGGGGGTGGAAGCACGATGTGCAAAGAGCCCCCCAAGAACGACAACCTGTTTCTCTTCAGGGTTTCAACAAAGCTCAAAATTTGATACAAAAAAATTTGATTAAAAAAATTGCCGGATATAATTTTTTTACCAGCCTAAAAACAGTGTCCTGGTCCGGCTGTAACTTTCCAGGGCATGTGAACCATTCTCCCGGCCGATGCCGCTCTCGTTTATGCCGCCGAACGGTATCTCGGGGGGTATGGTCAGATGGTGGTTCACCCAGATGATACCGGCGTGCACCTCATCAAACACGCGTTTTGTGGTGGCTAGATCGGTTGTCCAGACCGAAGCGCCAAGACCGTAACGGGACCTGTTAGCTTCCTGAATCGCCGTATCAAGATCCGGAACGCTCATCACAGGCAGCACCGGCCCGAAGATTTCATCGGTCAGGAGCCGGGCACCCGGGTTGACATCAGAGACCAGGGTAGGGCGATAGAAATATCCGGCATCATACGAAGGTCCGGTGATTGAACAACCCCCGGTAAGAATCGTTCCTTCACCCTTCTCCTTTACCTCATTAACCATACCGGAAATCAGTTCCCGCTGTCCTGCGCTGTTCATAGGTCCCAGATCGATTCCCGGTTCAAGACCGTTCCCTGCTTTTAATGCTTCAACACGCACCTGGAGTTTCTTAACAAAGATATCGGCAATCTTCTCGTGCACGTACAGGCGTTTGACTGCTGTGCAGATCTGCCCGGCATTGTAAAACCGGCCCCGAAGGGCTCCCTCAACGGCCTTGTTGATGTCGGCATCATTCATGACGATCATCGGATCTGAGCCCCCGAGTTCCAGCGTGAGATCCTTTAACGGTCCCGATGCCATCTGGCGGATTTTTTCGCCGGTCTTACAATCACCGGTAAAGGAGACCTTGCGGATGAGGGGGTGCCGGACAATGGCTGCCCCGATTGCTTCCCCGCTCCCGGTCACCACGTTGAGCACTCCTGGGGGAAGACCGGCCTTATCGAGAATTGCTGCGAGTTTCAGAGAGGAAAGCGGTGTCGTGGAGGCAGGTTTGAGCACCATCGTATTTCCTGCAAGGAGTGCAGGTCCGACTTTCCAGCCCATGATGATGACCGGCATATTCCACGGGATGATAGCCCCGCAGATTCCAAGGGGTTCATGCACAACCATGCAGTCACCGGCAGGGCCAAGACGAATTGCTTCGCCGGTGGAATGGGCTGATATCCCGGCATAGTACTCTAAAATATTGGCAAAACCCCGGACCTCATCAATTGCCTCCCGGAGCGGTTTTCCCTGCTCCATGGTGAGGAGCTGCGCGATATCCTTGTGCTGTTCTCTCACCAGCCCGGCTGCGTGGAACAGGATCGTACCCCGCTCCCGCATCGGTTTCTTCTTCCAGCCACTGGATGCTGTATCCGCCGCATCCACAGCGTTTGCGACATCATCCGGTGTCCCTGACGGTACCCGATCAATTAAGACCTCGGTCGCCGGATTTTTCACGTCGATCCAGCGGTCATCGAGTCCCCCGGTATCTTTCCCTCCGATTCGCATCAGCATTCCTGTTTCCCTCCTTTCGTACCTGATTGATATGCATTGCCTTTGCAATAAAAGGAAGTGATACGACATACCGGACCTGTCCTGAACGGTAAGCGGAGAGGAGTGTATTAAACGAGAGCATGTTATCCCCGTAGTCAATGCACGGTAATCTTACCGGTCAACTGTGCATAAGGTATGGGACGAAATAACTTCCAAGGAAGGGACCGGTCAACTGAGGGTAAGCAGGGCAAACTATTTGAGCAGCATCCTCTAATGTCTGGCTAATACAGGATTCATATGACCGAAGAACTGCTCGTTGAAGTTGATGATCGGAACTGGGAAAAAACGGTGGAGAAAGAGACAAAACCAGTCGCCGTCATGTTTTACAGCCCGACGTGTGCATTCTGTCACCAGATGGAGCCATTTTTTAAAAATTATGCAGAAGAATTCAAAAATTCCATCCTCTTTGCAAAGATCAACATCATAACAAACCCGTGGGTTGCCGAGCGCTATGGCGTGAGGAGTACGCCAACATTCAAGTTCTTCTGTAATGGAAAACCCGTACAGGAAATGGTAGGGGCAGTGTATCCGGCGCTTCTTAAAAAAATGGTAGAAGAAGTACTTGTACACGGAAAGGAATGTGCCACGAATTCTACCCCCATCGATTACGAAATTACCGGCTACGGATAAAAATAGTGATCGGAATGGATATGTTTGAATAATGGCTTGAAAATTCCTGGCTGAAGAATGCGCGGGATAAAAAAACGATCATGGGGGAGAAACGGATTGCCTGCACCTGTCCGAAATGCCCCTCCTATAACCGCTGTGCCGGTGAGAGGAAGGAACTTGTGTACTGCATTGCCGGAAAAAGTCCGCTTTGCATATCGGAGGATCTTGGCTGCACCTGCAGGAATTGTCCCGTTACTCCCGAACTTGGCCTTACCTATCATGACTTCTGCTTCAAAGGAAGTGAAGCCGCACAGCGCTACGAGCACGAAGTGCACTGATCTGTCCTGGCCCTAGAGATGCCGGCTGCACCCGCATCGTTCCGCAGCAATCTTCATCTCATCCGTAATCCTCGTGGCATGGGCATCGAGTGCACCCCGGAAAATACCGGGGAACGCGAGCACATTGTTAATCTGGTTGGGAAAGTCACTGCGGCACCGGCCTTCTTTGCCGGGTCAGGCCAGATCTCCGGCACCGGGTTCGCCATCGCAAAGACGATCGCATCCTTGTTCATCGATCGTACCATATCTTCCGTTACTACGTTGGGTGCCGATACCCCGATAAAGACATCAGCTCCGATCATCGCATCCTCAAGTCGGCCTGATAGCGCCGGGCGATTTGTCTCTTCAGCGATGATGAACTTATATTTGTTCTTGTAGAGCGCCTCTCTTCCCCAGAAGATCGTTCCTTTGGTATCACAGACAATGATCTCATGCACCATGGTACAGACATTGGGATTATACCCGATGCACTTCAACAGGCGGGTGATCGCAAAACCCACAGCTCCTGCCCCGCAGATCACGATATTGAGATCTTTAAATCTCTTCCCGGTAACCTTGCAGGCATTGAGCAACGCGGCAAGCACGACTACCGCAGTCCCGTGCTGGTCATCGTGCATTACCGGAATGCCAATATCCTGGAGCGCATCTTCGACTTCAAAACATTTTGGGGCTGCAATCTCTTCGAGATTGATTCCCCCGAATACCGGTGCGATATTTTTTACCGGGTCGACAAAATCCGTCTCATAATTTTCAAAACAGATCGGGAATGCGTCGATACCGGCAAATTCCTTGAAAAGAATTGCCTTACCCTCCATCACCGGAATGGCTGCATACCCCCCGATATTTCCCAGGCCGAGTACCGCTGAACCGTCCGTAACAATGGCGATCGTGTTTGCTTTTAACGTATATTTGTACGCGAGATTCCAGTCTTTGGCGATCTCGCGGCAGACCTCGGCGACCACGGGGGTATAGGCAAGGGAGAGATCATGCTTGTTTTTTTAAGGGTACCTTTGATCGGATCTCCAGTTTGCCTTTGTGTCGGGCATGCAGGGCAAGCGCTTCTTTATAGATTTCATCACTCCCAGGAGTAAACGGCATCGTGACCCTTCCTTATACGAAAGGAGTGCTTGGGAAGACAATGAATCTTGCCATTTTTTATGGAAATAATTTTGTAGAGAACCGGTTGGTAGAATGAGATTTTTATCATTTATCATGGAATATGACAGCAAAAAAGTTGTTTTAAAATTATTTTTGCACCAGCTTTGATGCAATTCCTGCCACATATCTTCCCTGGAACCGTGCACCGGCCAGTTCGTTTTCGCTTGGCCACCGCTGCCCGTCATCGCCGGCAATTGTTGATGCACCGTAAGGGGAGCACCCCGTCTCACTTCGTCGATGCGATTCGGTCCTTCAAAGGAATAGAGTAACCCGGCAATGAGCATGCCGTGATGCAGGAGCGTTGTATGGACACTCATGAGGGTGGATTCCTGCCAGCAATGCTGGGTTCCTGAACTGGTAAAGACACTCCCCACTTTTCCCACAAGGGCCCCGGCTTTCCAGATGCCTCCGGTGGCATCGAAGAACTGGCGCATCTGGCCGCACATATTGCCAAAACGTGTTGGGGTCCCGAAGATTACTGCATCGTCATCAGCAAGTTGCTGAGGAGTGCATAGAGGAATATGAGCAAATTTTTTCTGGGCTACGAGCGCACCGGTTTTTTCCATGACTATTGCAGGAAGCGTTTCGGGAACCCGGGCAAGAGGTACTTCAGTGCCGGGTACGTGTCGTGCGCCTTCTGCTACGGCTTCTGCTATCATGTGCACATGGCCAAACATCGAATAATACAGGATTAAGAGTTTCATACAGAATTATCCTCATAGAGCGTGAACACAATCCGTATATAAAGCCCGACTAAAAAAAAACGGTATCTTTACCAGCACGTCCGGAAACGAATCGGTCTGAATTCGTTTAAAGTTACATTTTGATACGAAAATGGACAAATGTATACATCAGCGTATAATTTAGTCAACCACAACGGTTGTAGAAGTTTTGTGCGTCCCATTGTCTGCTTACCAAAACCAGGAATATGATGTGTTTACCATGAAGTCAAAAGATATTGCCATTGTCGGAATTCTGCTTGCCATCGGCGCTATCCTTCGCTATTTTTTAGCAATGCTCCATACCCCGCTCACGCCGAACATGATCATCGCATTTTACTGCCTTGCGATCACCCTCATCCACCCGAAAGTCTTTGATGCCATCGGTATCGGGCTGGTTGCCGGTATCCTCTCGATGCTGATATCGGGTTCCATATTCCCTCCGGCAAATCTCATCAGCGAACCTGTCGGCGCACTGCTCTGTTTCGGTATTTATGCCATAATAAAGAACAGGTCAAAATTCGCACCAGTTGCCACAACGTTCCTCGCCACCCTTGCCAGCGGATTTACGTTTGCCGCTCTCGCGCTCATAGCAGTTGCGCCACAGATCCTTGCGAAGTACGCTACTATGGAAGGGTTTATCATTATTTTTGTACCGATCGTAGTCATAACTGCGGTATTTAATGCCGTAATCGTCCAAATCCACTACATACCTTCCAACCGGGTATTGTCAAGAGGAGAGGAATGATCCGGCTGGAAAATATCAGTTACACCTATCCCCACACCGTGCAAAAAGCCCTCAAAAATCTTTCTTTTTCGGTCCCCCGTGGCAGCTGCGTCATGGTAACCGGGCCATCAGGTGCAGGAAAAACAACGCTCTGTCTTGCCGCATCAGGGATCCTCCACCATGGATATGGCGGCAAAAAAGAAGGGCTGGTAACGGTTAATGCACGGAATGTCTGCAAATATCCCGACCTCACGGCACTGGCACAGGAGATCGGGATTGTTTTTGACGATCCTGAAGCCCAGATGATCTTCACTACGGTTGAAGAAGAGATTCTCTCGGCAATCGAACACCGGGGACTGGATGCAGCTGCGATAGAAGAGCGACTTGCATCGATCATCGCTACTACGTATCTGGGTGAGCTGCGCAACCGCTCCCCCCATAATCTTTCCGGGGGGCAGAAGCAGCGGGTGGCACTTGCAGCAACGCTGGCGCTCGGAAACGATATCCTGATCCTTGACCAACCCACCTCTGAACTCGATGAGCATGCGACACAGCGAATTGTGGCAATACTTACTGACTTAAAAAAACAGGGAAAAACCATTCTTCTCGTGGAACACAAGTATTCGCACTTTAAGGATATGGTAGACACCCTTGTCGTCATGGAGAACGGCACTATCAGTGCGATGGGAAAACCCGGTGATGTGCTGGCAGATGAGCGTCTGAAAAAGATCGTGATCGCTGATTTTTCCGGCATCAGGACATCCCCACAAAAAACCGCACAACCTGCAGAATCCACCAGATCTTCCAATCCGATAATCCAGGTTTTGAACCTGTCTTATTCCTATGGGGATATTCCAGCTCTCGATTCGATCAACCTCACCATTCAACCGGGTGAATTTGTTGCACTCGTTGGGGAGAATGACTCGGGGAAGACCACGCTGGTCAAGCATTTCAACCGCCTGCTGACTCCCACCCATGGTGATGTAATTGTCAAAGAAAAAAACACCCGTAACTGCACCATTACCGATCTTGCACGGCATGTAGGTCTGGTCTTCCAGAACCCGGACCATATGTTCTTTGCCGATACCGTACGGGATGAGGTGGAATTCGGATTAAAGAACCTCGGCATTACAGATGGCAGTGTAATTATTGATGCCGCGCTTGCTGAAGTCGGGCTTGAACATACAAAAGATCTTTACCCCAGGTGGCTTTCCCGGGGTGAACGGCAGCGGCTTGCCATCGCCTGCGTGCCATGCAACCGGCAATCATTGTGCTTGATGAGCCGACCACCGGCCTTGATGGCAATGAAGCACGCCTGGTTCTTGAAATATTAAAAGCTCTCCAGCAAAAGGGCCATACGATTGTCATCATCACTCACAACAAGGATATTGCCACCCGATGTGCAGACCGGATTGTCACTAAGGAAAATGGTAAAATCGTTTCTGATACGTGTACGACCGGAGGTGCATAAATGTTAGAGATTCTCGCCTATATCCATAAAGACGGGTTTTTTCACCGGCTCCACCCGTTTACCAAGATTGCATTCATTCTCCTGTTCGGCCTGATGTCTATCATTTCGACAAATTTACCGTTCCTCTTCCTGCTGGTCGTCGCTGTCCTCATCATTGCCTATGGTGCCAGTCTCGGTTCAGAAGTGATACAGCAGTTTAAGCTCATTGCCGTCATGAGTATCATTCTCATTGGTCTCACCATCATCACAATGCCCAGCGGAGAGACGGTTGGTTACCTTATTCCGTTAGCAATTCCCATAATCGGGGGGCATTTACCGATAACCACCGGCGCAATTGACTTCGGACTGGTGCTCATCATCAGGTTTATGGTGCTCATCTGCGTCCTCCAGCTCTTTGTGATCACAACGCAGCCAAGGGATATTGTCCACACCATGGAACGTATGAAAATTCCCATTGACTATATCCTGATGTTCCTTATTGCCCTGCGATTCATCCCCACCCTCCAGATCGAAGGAAAACGGATTCATGAAGCGCAACTGGCACGCGGGTATAACCCGGGTACCGGCGTTCTGGGAAACGTCCGCAGTGTAGCACCGATTGTAATCCCGCTGGTCTCCAACGCTCTTGCCCGGGCAACGGTCCTGGGTCTGACGATCGATATACGGGGCTATCGTACAGGAACCCGTACGCGGATTCGTGAATTTGCATTCCAAAAAAGAGATTATGCCACAATTGTTGCTCTCATTGTCGCAGGATGCGGATATACCGCGTTAATTGTACAGCAGATTCTTTGATATGGGCAATAATTTCTGCTCATCACTCTTTTGAACGGGTAACAATACAGGAATTGAATAGATTACAAAGAGGAAGCAAATGCCCCGATCTCCCGATACAATTGACGCGACTTGCTAATAGATGCCCTACGGCGGTTTTAGCAACGAAAATGTTAAACCTCTTCGCCCCGCCGTGAGCCGGAAATGCCCTGATGGGGAAGAACCTTACAAACAAATTTTTTAATAACCGGTCTTACCCGCAGGATACAGCGAACAACAGGAAAATTTTACGGCAATATTGAGATTTTTAAAAACAGGTTTGTTAAAAAAATTATTTTTTCTGGCGGTTAAGAGCAAAGAAAATACCGCTTACACCAATGACTGCACCAAATGCAGTGACAGGAGATACCGGCGAATAGGTTGTTTTCTTTTGTACCGGTGTTGTTGCCATTGTCTCAACTGTAGTGACGTCCCGGGTCACTTCCGGTGCTGTTGTAATTTCGGTTGGCGGCGTCACCGGAGTGGCTGTAGTGTAAAATGTCCCGAGCCGGTTTATGGTAACTACCGTGGTGGTCGTGCCAGTGATGTTGACCACCTGGAGTTTTCCCAGCATGCTGTCCCTGTTCAGCTTTGCATCTGCAAAATTGGGATCAATGCCCAGGGCTTTTTTGAAACACTCTGATGCATCCTGGGATCTTCCCAGTTGGACATAGGCCAGTCCCTTGTTGTTCCAGATCGTTGCATTCGTTACGGTAACTCCGGTTGCCTGGTTAAAGGAGCTGAGTGCCTGGTCATAATTCTGGCTGCCCATGTAAGCCAGTCCCTGGTAGTTCCATGACATGAAGTTAGTGGGATCGATGGCTGTGCAGTGATAGTAGGGGCTAATCGCTGCATCGTACTTCTTCAGCTGGAGGTAAGCATAGCCCTGGTTGCAGTAGGCATCCATGCTGTAACTCTGGACCTTGAAGAATTTGTCATACGCGGCTACGGATTCTTCATATCTTCCAAGTTTGAAAAGCCCGTACGCTCTCGCATTCAGTGCATTTGGTTCAGTGGATTTGATGGCAAGCGCCTGTTCTGACAGGTTGATTGCATCACCATATCTTCCCAGGTTGTTCAAGGCCACTGCCTTGCCCGCCATTGCTGCGGCAAAATTCTTGTCCAGTGCGAGGGCATTATCGAAATAGGACAGGGCATCGGCATAGTTACCTGTGGTTATTGCGTTCTGCCCCTTGACATTCCATTCCTGAACATCCTCAGCATACACAGCAGGAATTGCGAGGAGGGCTAAGAGAACGACCAGAATAAGTGTTTTTGAGATCATAATCCTATGATAAAATTTCCTTTAATCGCAGATGAATGTATTCATTTTCCTATGAAAATGGCTTAGCCATTGTTATGTTCATCTCTGCTTGCAACCCCGGGAATCATAGGTTTATTAACAGACTTCGCCCGGAGCCGGTTTCTGGCAGGCACAATAACCAATAGTGAGAGCCACGGTGACTGCACAGAAAGCCGCTGCACAGAACGCAGGAAAAAAACCAAATGTGTCTGCGATCAACCCGGCAATAAACGGAAGTATTGCCATACCGAGATAACTGGTTGTTGAGAACAATCCCATGATAAAACCCTGGGGCTCTTTAATATCAGCAAGAAATGCCATCTGTGCGATCATGACAATTCCTGCCAGTGCACCAATCACAATGAACCCTAAGGGGGAATAAAAAGTGAGAAGGACGCCAATGACCATCAGGACCGCAGACCATTGGATGGCAGGGACCGGGGGCAGTGAAAGGCGGGATGCGACCAGAACTGCGATAATGGTAGCGACACTCATCAATGCGATCCAGATCCCGGCGATATCGGGAGAGACCCCGGAAAACTCTGGATATAAGGAAATTACTACCCCGGTAATCCCGATAAGAATTACTGAAGAATACCAGAGATAACGATACTCGCTCACCATGGGCAGCAGGAGACGGGTATCATTCCTGCGTACGACCTGCGGAGATTCGCGGATGAACAAACTGGCACATGCGGGAATGACCGCACAGCCTCCAAACAGCATTACTCCCATAACCGGAAGCTGGAACATGACGCTCAGCCAGCCTGCTGCAATAAGACCCGTCACCAGCCCGGCATTGAGCATTGCCATGAAATATCCGCTCATCCGTTCATGATCCGGTACCGAATTGACAACCGACATCGCCGCAGCAATAAAACAGCCTGCACCTATACCTTCAGTAAAACGGATCGCCAGCAGAAGGAATGGCGATGAAACCACACAAAGAGCGATTCCACTCATTACCGTAATGATAAGACCAAGGCGGATGAGCGGAACACGCCCTATCCGGTCAGATAGCATACCGGCAGGAAGTGTGCTGACTACAGCTCCCAGGAAATATGCCGCATAGATGGCTCCCTGCAATGAAGAACCATGGGCAAATGACGGCAGCACGGGAACGATGGCATTGGAAAGCGCCATCACGACAAAGACGCCTAAAAAAAGAGTGAACCGGGTTCTCATAATTACCTTTGGACTAGACCATGCGGTATGTCTCAAGGTTCATGGGGGAGTGCGTCTCGATATGGTACCGCTTGTAGATGGAACTCGCCAGATCGATCGTATTGTTCTCATCCCCGTGGATACAGAAGATCTTCTCCGGGCGGGGCTGGATCTGGCCGATATAATTCATCAGCTGCCGTCGGTCCGAATGACCCGAGAACCCGTCGACCGTGACAATCTCCAGGTTGATGGTAATGGTACCTTTGAGTCCCATCGGCACTTCGCGCCAGCCTTTCTGGATGCGCCGCCCATACGTACCATCAGCCTGGTACCCGACGAAGATAAGAGCGTTCTTCTCATCCTGTGCAAGGTTCAAGAGGTATTCCATCACCGGGCCGCCATTGAGCATACCGCTTGTCGTGATGATCACGCAGGGATCCCCGTTGATGACTTTTTCACGCAGTACCTGCGAATCCACTGCCTGGAAGCATTCGGCAAGGAACGGGTTCATGCCCTCGCGGAAGATCATGTTCCGGAGTTCAGTGTTTAAGTATTCCGGATAACAGGTATGAATTGCCGTTGCCTCACGGATCATACCATCCAGGTAGATCTTCACCTTGGGGATCTTGTCAAGGCGCATCCCCTCTTCAAGCGCCAGCATCACTTCCTGTGAACGCCCGACAGAAAATGCCGGGATGATGCCCTTGCCACCCCGCGATATCACGGTATTGATCGTTTCATACAGTTTTTCCTCGGCTTCTACCCGGGGCTGCTGGAAGTCGTTGCTGCCACCGTACGTACTTTCCATAAAGAGCGTTTCGAGACGGGGGAACTGGTTGACGGCCGGGTTAAAGAGCCTGCTCTTGCTGTAATTGAAATCCCCGGTAAACGCGATGTTGTACATGCCATCGCCGATATGGAAATGCGCAATGGCTGAACCAAGGATATGCCCGGCGTTATGGAAGGTGAGTTTGATATCCGGCGCAATGTCGGTGACGCTGCCATAGTTGAGGGTGATCGAGTGCCGGATATAGGTCTTGACCTCGTTTGAGGAGTAAGGAATCTTCCGGTCTTCCTTATGAATCACATCGAGATAGTCCAGCTGGAGCATGGCCGAGAGATCCCGGGTGGGGGGGGTGGAGTAGACCGGGCCTTCGTACCCGTACTTGTAGAGAAGGGGCACAAAGGCGCAGTGATCGAGATGGGCGTGGGTGAGCACGACTGCATCGAGCTGGGCGAGCGGGTGGATCTCAGGAACATAGAGGTACGGCGTACCGCCATGACTGTCCGGCTTTTCACCGCAGTCAATCAGTATTCGGCTGTTGGGCGTGGTGAGCAGGAATGCGGCTCTTCCGACTTCGCGGCAGCAGCCGAGCATGGTCACGCGTGCCCACTGGTCCCGCTTGACGGCATCCTTGCTGGTATCATCTTTGCCGGGGATGTCGCGGTGAATCCGGCGGCCAATGGTGCGCAGGAATATTTTGCGCTCCTCATTGGTGGAGCGAAGGTATTGTCGGATCTGTTTCACGGTTGAACTCTCAATGGGGGGAGTCCGCACTACCTTGGGAGTCCAGCCGATATGACGGGTGATATCCCGGAGGGTGGCACCGTTCTTGCCTATTACAACGCCGGGTTTCTCGGCTTCGATCAGCACTTCGCCCGTATCGGCATCAAAAAAGATATCGGTGATACCCGCAGTATCTGGCACCACGGCCTTGATCTCATTGTACGCTTTTTCAGGATCTTCTAAGATCGTAGGCCTTACCACAATCCGCTTGCGCAAATCCCTTGCAAGAATCTTGATTAAGTCTGCCTCATCGGCAAACCGTTTCGGGTCATCGGTGTAGATGACAAGCTCGGGCCCTTCGAATTCAACCTGCGTAACCGTAATGCCGTGGGGCACCTTTCCATTGATCTTGTCTTTTAGCTCTTTGAGCTGTTCTTCAATTAGCATAATAATTAACGTCCTAAAAAAAAAGATTTTTTATGCGTTGGTTTTTAAAAGATAGTTTTGAAGTGCGTCTTCTCCAATTATCTCATATTTGTCTTTTGTTATAACGACAACATGGATGCCTTCTCCGGACCCGGCATCGCGTTTCATCGCAGATTTCAATGCACGAATGGCAATATCAATCGCTTCATCCTCGTTCATGTCCTTGCGAAACCGGTCTTCAAGCACACCGTACGCCATGGGTGAACCGGAGCCGGTTGCAACGATCTCTTCTTCCTTGGTTGCACCACCCATTGCATCCACCGAGTAGACGCTGGGTCCGTTATCATCGATGCCTCCGACAAGAAGCTGGACGTAATACGGGAAGGACCTGTTCTGGTTCAAATGATTCGAAAGCAGTGTGGCTGAAGCCCCGACCGTGATTGATCGCGATCTCCGGATCTGGTAGAGATTGCACTCAACGGTCAGGATGCGTGCGAGTTGCTGGGCATCCCCAACACCCCCGGCAGTTGTCATGCCGATTCGATCTGCGACCTTGTACACTTTTTTTGCTTTTTTGCTTGCGATCATGTAGCCCATGGTCGCACGCTTCTCGGTTGCAAGGATCACACCCTCTTTAAAAACAATGCCGATGGTTGTTGTTCCCTTCATGGACTCCGGTAACTGTTCAGGTATAGTAACACCCCAAAAACAAATTAACGCTAACTATTTTAAAAGCGCTGTAAGGTATTAGATGATATTTGGAAACTTAAAGGTTTTTATTCAGTCCCTTCTTGACAAAGGGCCCGGATAAGTTCGCGATCGTAGAGCATGGCAACAAGACGCTTGGCACTGTTAATGACCGGCAGCTGGTCGACCCGTGCCCTGCGCATCTTCAAGGCACACTCGCTCACTTCCGCATTACTCGGAACAGCAACCACATTTTTTACCATCGCCAGTTTGACGGGATGATTGGGAAGCTGGACTCTTGATATGCCAAAACTGATCATGTGGTTATCCCGGATGCTCTCCCAGGTCCACTCATCATCATCAGTCCCGTTTGAAAAATCGCTCACACCTACAGAATCTTCAATACTGGAATTTCTGATGAGATCGCGTTCAGAGATGATACCCTGCAATATATTCTCTCCATCCAGGATGGGAATTGCATCTACACCGGATATCTCCATGACCCTTCCGACAACCGGGAGAGGTGTTTCTTCCCAGAGGGCAAATGTCTTGCTCGTATAAGTAGTTTTGATCTCATCTTTAATCTTCATCTGGGCGATCGCGTGGATAAGGTCGGATACCGAGAGAAGGCCGAGCAGGTGACCGTCTTCAACAACCGGCAGTCGCCGGATATGGTGCTCGACGAGGAGACGTGCCGCCTCACGAATATCTGCACCCGGCCCGATACTGATGGGCTTTGCCGTCATGAGAAGTCCTAGCTGGGTCTCTTCAGGTTTTCGCAGCAGATCCTTCCGGGTGATGATGCCGACAATTTTTTTGTTTTTGATGACCGGTACGCCGGATATGCCTGTCCGTTTTAAGATTTTTAATACATCATTGCGGTTGCCGGGAATCTCAACATGGACGACATCAGACGTCATGAAATCTTTGACAATCTTTTCAGTTATGATCTCACCACCATGGTCGAAATTTTGCTGTGAGCGATGACAAACGTGCTGACACTCCCGATAAGCAGCTTGTCAACATTGCTCTTTCCGTGCGAGCCAATTATGATCAAATCGGCCTTTTCCTGTTCTGCAAGGGAAACGATCTCGCTGCCGGCATGACCCTGCTTCATATGGATAGTAAGGGTGAGGCCTTTTGTTAATGCAAATGCTTTGGCCTGTGCAAGTTTATCATGTCCCTCTTTTTCAAGGACACGGTACATGATCTCTACGGTATTATCCGTGGGAAGGGAGGAAAAAAGCCCCGTCTCTACGACATAGACTGCATGGATCTTTGCATTCCAGATCCGTGCCTCATCAACGGCCCGGGCCAATGCCCGATCGCTCACTCCAGAGCCATCAATTGCAACGAGTATGTTAGTAAACACCGGAATCACCCAAAATTAACATTCCCTTTTTATTTGGGTCTACGCATTAAAAATATTATGGACAACATGCCCGCAGGAAACTCTTTTCGTGATGCTGGTGACCGGATCGCGGCTGAAATGGAGTGCTGATTGGGAAGGGTCGATCATGAACAGGTTCGCCCGCGCTCCGGTGTGGATAAAAAATGATTCCCTCAACAGTTCTGATCCCTGTATTGCTGCACGAAGGAGTGTTTTTGGGTCCATGCCGTATATGATCGAGGCAAAGGCAATTTCTGAAAACATATCCGGATTGACGAACATGACATTATCCGTACCAAGGTAAAGCGTGCAACCGAGTGCCTGCATAAGCCGTAAGGGAGGTTTCCGTGCGGATGCCGTCACTCCCAGGGTCCAGTTGGAACGCGGGCAGACGGCAATGGGGATCTGATTATCGGCACACTGACGGAGTTGTCGCTTTGTCGCATGTGTGGCATGGATGATTAGATCCGGTTCAAAAGAAAGCGCCGCATCGATATCCGAAGAATCCCGTTCACCGGCATGGAAGGCAATCTTTTTTCCCTGCTGTCGCGCCTCTTTGACAAGGCGTTCCACATCCTGCACATCGCGGGTACTGCTGATGCCGAGTCCATCCGCAGGGTTCTCTCCGCCATCGCGTCCGAAGATGACGGGCGAGAAGGAGAGCCCGGTTGCGGCTTCTTTGAGTGCGGCAACACCTTGAGTCCCCCCCTCCCGGAAATCGGCACAGCCTGCAACCCCTCCGCTGATCATCCCCTCTATGCTCGCCCGCATGCCCCTGACAAGATCGTTTCGGGATGCTGCGGCAAGCAGCCGGTGCTTCAGCCCATGCGGGGGGGTGACCAGTGCTGACAGATCACCGGTTTCGCCACAATCCATCGCAATGGTATCTCCCAGGTGGGTATGCGCATTGAACAGGGCTGGGCAGATCCAGCACGGTGGCGCGCGGGGGTTCTCCTCAATTGCCTTAATGTGACCATTCTCTATGATAATATCAACCGGTGAGAGGGTGAGCTCTTCGCCAAGGAGGGCTTGTCCGGAGTACTTCTGCTGGGCTTTTATCATACGCCGTAACTCTCCTTTATATATCCAAAAATGAAATATATTTGCATGGCAAAGAAACAAGGTGGAAGATTACTCTCATCAGCAGGTCTCGTCAACTATTATGAGAGCGAAGACCGGCGGGCAGTTCATATCGATCCCCTCGTTGTGATGGGAGTTGCAGCAGGGATTGGTATCATTATCATGATCCTGAACTTTCTCTACAAATGATTTTTGGCGGTCTCTACTGAGACCATTCCTTTTTCAACAATTTCTTGGTGATATCCTCATCATTCCTGAAATACAGGTTGTCATGACCTGTCCATTTCGGGCAGTTACGAAAGACAACTGCCGGAACACCATTGTTGCTCTCGCCCATCACAAAGTTGGCAAAGCCCGCAATCTCATCGGCAACAGCCTCTTCCGTGATCTTGAGCACATGGCCGAATAAATCAGTTTCGCCCCGGAAATCACGGATGGCCATAAAACCACTCCACCCAATCGCATGACCGGTCTGTCCGCGACGGAAGGAGCGCCCGCAGGTGTCGGTGATGATAATGCTGACATCCTTACCATTGATCTTTTTTATCTCGTCTTGCAGGTCACGGGCAGACTTCATCGGGTCCGGCGGCAGGAAAATAACCATACCGTCTTCAATATTGCTCTGGTCAACACCTGCCCGGACGCCGATATGGCCAAACGCAAGTTCGGATAAGATGAACGGGTGCTCCATGATGATATCGGCCGATGCATCCAGAACGGCCTGGATAAACCGGGGTTCTTCACCATTCAGTTTTCCCAGGCGCTCAGCCCGTTCTGAGGGAATGATGGATGAGAGTTTTTTCGTGCAGCCTTTTGCCTTGGAATAGATTGTCGACGCGATGCACAGGATATCTCCATCCTGCAATGGCACGCGATCGCAGATCATTTGAGCAATATCGTCGCCCGCATGGATGAGGGGGAGCCCCTTCACACCCAGGACCTGAATATTTTCCATAGTAACATCTCTATGGGATGATCTGACGATATAGGAGTTTCGTTTCGTGTCCCGGGTTTTTTTTAAAGGGGATTGAGTAAGATTCATTAAAAGATTGGATAACTCGGATCTTTTTATCATTTTATTGAGGGGAACTGATGCCCCTATACCCCCAAAATATAATAAAACCCGCTGCCCCCGACGGGGCGCCCCCGCGGCGGTTCAATCTGTTTTTTTTTTGGGGGGGGGTAAACCTTTCAAATAAACCCTCGCGGTAATTCTCGAACAGAAACTAATGTGATTAATTTTCCTGCCTGAGCGTGCGACCAGACGAGATTTCGCCGCGACCCCATCAAGGGTGGGTAACATTATAAGTACAATACATTTAACGAAAAATCGTATGTATATGAGTATTTTGTTGTGCCAAAAACATCATTGCACGATACTTGAAAGACACCTCAAGAAAGATTGTATACGGCCTGGGTAAAAAAAAAACCCCGATAATTTTTTAAAAGGAT
>JBAZRZ010000019.1:6084-36252 GCA_041662685.1 Methanoregula sp. | reverse complement strand
CAAGAATATGGGGTGAGTCGAGTGGACTGGACAAGGGAATATGCATGTTTGATAAAACTGATAAACCGACCGGACGATTTATTAATTGTCTCCTTATTCTTTACTAGCATAACGGTGTAAGGAGACACCATACCTTAGATCTTTCGGTTGTTTTTCACTCGGTTTTTCTTCGTGAGGAAATCATTTCTACAGAGCAAAAATTTTTAAGCAGGGTCCGGCAAAAAAAAGTGCCATGAACATTGAACACATGCCCAAAAATTATGCTGTGAAAATGTACACAAAAAAGATACCGGAACCAAATCCCCCGGTCCATTTGTTGCCAGGAAAAATGAAAAAAATGTAATTATTAAAAAAATTTACATCCTGCACAGAATCTCTAACGATTCTGTACCGACTTTCACTGCATTCATCAGGAGAAGCACGTTCTCGGGATCCTTCTCGTTCTGGATGCGCTCGCAGAGCGAAAAGACGGTCATTGCAAGTTCATCGGTGAGCATTCCACCTTCATCACCCTCGCAGGTGCAGGAATCCTCGTCATGATCCACGCCGCAGCCACAGCTGGTGCCGTGATCGTGGTGATGGGGCGCTCCTGCCTGTTCAGCGGGAGCTTGTGCACCTGCACTCTTTGGGGTCTTTTTGGCGGGCTCATTCTCCGCACAGACGACACAAAGTGTCTTTCCCTTGACTTCAAAGAGCGGGCATCCGCATGTTTTGCAGGTCTTTTCGAGCATTTTACCCCCTTTGAGGAGGTATTCGGCCATTATTTCATCTTCTTTGCGCACTGCCATGTGTTCACCGTCGGTTGGATATTTAATCTATATATGCCAGTTACGCATATTAACTACAGGTACACAGGTAGGTGTTCCCATGCCAAACCCTGAAAAATCAATGGAAAACTGTATCCTGATGTTGCAGCACATTCAGGAGGACAGCTCGATCCCAAGAAATATCCGGCGCGTAGCAGACGAGACCCGGACGCTGCTTATGAACAATTCCAAGGCGATGGGCCTGCGCGCAGCAGAAGCCATATCAAAAGTTGATGAAATCTCCAATGATCCCAACATGCCGATCCATGCAAGGACCCGTATCTGGGAACTGGTGTCGCAGCTCGAGCAAATCCCGCTGGATTAAAATTCCATTCTTTCGCTTCTCATATTTTTTACATTCACTGTTTTTGTATCAGATCATCATAGCAAAACCGATATACAGAGACGAACCGTACATCGATATGAGTGTGCTCTAAATGGCAATTGAATGGGATCCGAATCTCTGTGTAAACCTGGTATTGTGCATCATTATTGTCCTGCTCGGTCTGCTCTGCTATACCGGAGAAATCCCGAACCTCTTCCCTTGTTTATCGCTGCTGCGTTTGGCCTGTTTGGCGTTTCGCATGCCGTAACCCTGCTCGGTTTCACGATCCCTTTTACCCTCCCGCTCATCGTTATCCGGGCCCTTGCGTATATCCTGGTGATCTATACCCTCTGGACACACCTCCAGACCAGCCTCATTATCAAAGAGGGACAGCAGGCATGGATTAATTACTTCAAAGATGAGCTTCGCCAGCCTCCAGAGGGGAAAAATCTGCCGGAGAAAAAGGAATAATTTCCTGGATTTGTCTACCAGCTCTTCTTAAAAGTTCCGTCGCAGGTCCACGTCCATCGCCATGATCTGGTGCAGCCGGTGTGGATCTCCCGGAGCCCGGCATCCCGCATCAGTGCACGGATCTCTGACAGGGGCATCCCATGCCAGGGGTTTGCCGGCTCGCGTATGAACACGGTGCCTTCCGGCCGCAGGCATTGTGCGAGCCCACTCACCACATCCATTCTGGCAGCCGGCTCGATATCGTGGAGGACAAAGTGGATGATGACGGCATCGAAATGATTTTTTGGTAGTGCCATTTGGGTAATGTCTCCCAAAAGGTATTCGATATTGGTAAAAATCTTCAGCCGCCGCCGGGCCTTCTCCATCAAGTACGGGGAAATTTCCACACAGGATAACGATCCCTCCGGGCTGAGTGTCCGGGCAAGCACTCGGGACAGGCATCCCCCGCCGCTCCCGAATTCGAGCACCCGTTCGGTGCCCGTAAGCCCCAGTGTTTTTACATATATCGGGTGGTAAAAACGGGAGCGGATCCGGTAATCGATCAGCTCTTCTTCGATGATTCGTGCAAAGGGAGGGTGGCTGGTTTCCATGATGTTGCCTTCGTATGCATGATAATCTGGATTCCACCGTTCAAAAACCTGATGAACGGTTAATGCAGAAAAAAGAGATATTGTTATGCCGGCAGAGGGTTCTGCACCGGTGTCACGAGCGATGCGGGAGTCTGGTATATTAAGACATCTCCGGTCGTTGCCGTGATCGAGAGCTGGTTGCCATCCACATTGTATGCCGTTGCGTTCTGCAGGATGTTCAGGTACGTGCTCTCCTGATTGGAGTAATCCTGGCAGAACTTTTTCGTAGAAACAAGTGGTCCGATGGAGATACCTTTGCCCAGTGTCGTTGTCTGGCCGTTCAGGGTGAAGGGTCCGTTATAGTTGTTACACCCGCCATTACCTGATACGGTTCCGTCTGCCATGAACACCAGCGTAATTTGTGTAGTGGGGTTGATCACTGCCGAATCGTCCTGGATTCCCATTCGGGTGACAACCCAGTTACCTGCCAGTTGAGCAGGTACTGCGGGTGTTGCTGCCGTCCCAACAACTGTCGGGGGCAGTGTGGCGGGCTGGGTACCTGTGCAACCCGCAATCATCACTGCTGCAATCAATAAAAATACCCGTGAAACGAGGAACTTTCTCATACGTGAAATGGGTGTCTCATGATATTTAAATCATCATCAGCAGGTCCCCGTTTACGGGGCTAAAAAGAGAAAAACCCTCACAGCACCTTTACCATCAGGGTAATTTCCCCTTCAAACCCGTCAAAAAATGCGGTCCCGCTGACAAGGAACGATGAATACGCGATCGAGCCAGCCCGGGTAAATCCACACTTCTCAAATGAACGGCAGGATCCCGGCCCGGTGCAATCGGTCACGATCGTATGAAATCCACGTTCCCGGGCAGATGCAAGCATGTGACGGATGAGAGGTGTCGAGACCAAACGATTCTGGAACTCCCGGGAGATGCCCAGCTGGTAGACATGCAGGGCTGTTCCCGGTGTAACGGGAATGATGTTTAAGTATTTCTCTTCCAGTGCGCTGATGAGCTGGATTGTTGCATCAAAACAGGAGAGATACTCTTGCATTGCCGGCCCGAGTGCGTCCAGGTCCATCGTGAGATCGTGACAGATGATAAACCCGATCACTTCACCGGTCTTCTCCTCGTGTGCAATGAAACTCAAACCTTGATTCTCACAGAACTGCACATACATTCGGGCAAACGGTAAAAAGTCCTCCTCAATAATCCCATGCCAGCGGGTAGTGGATTCTTCCCTGACAAAGACTTCCGTGTAGAGCCGTGCGGTTGCTTCGACCGTGTCCGGATTCAGGGGAATACAGGTGCAGGAAGTCAGGTTCTTCCCTGCGGCTCGTAACTGCCGGGGCGGTGGTTGTTCAGGACATTTTCCGGTTTGATTAACCATCTGTGCTTTAGTCTGTGAGCCGGTCCTTTGCAAAGTTTTCGGGTTTTTCGTGCAGGGGTGGTCCGTTTATCATCTGGTTCGCCACAGCGGGGAAGTAGAGTGACGGTTCAAAACCGCACGTATGGTCAGGAGATGGGTTTCTCCTCTCCCGATGACCCCCGGCACGCGGGAAAAATAGTCTTCATCTGAAGGGAAGCTATAAAAAAAGTTAGAAGTTCGGTTCGCCCGAGGTGGCGGGATTATAGCGCCCTGCCGGTACCGGAGTCTTGGCGGGTAACGGGGTTGACGTGGGTACTGGTGTCACAACGGGTGTTGGAGTGGGCTGGATTTCGGATATGTGCAGATGGTCGGTGCGTCCCGGGCGGTTGATGCGGGCAGGTTCATTATCTCCGCAGAACGTCACCATGTAGGAAGTCAGGGTATTTTCGTCTGCATTCTTGCACTGGAAGGTCGAGGCATCGTCATCATAGGCATAGCTGTACGATCCGATCAGATAGTCGTGGAAAAACTTTGCAGTATCCATGTCAACGGGCCAGGTCGTCGCACTTGGTATTCCCGTTAATGGTGTAATCCTGTACGGGTCCCCAGGGGGGCTTACAGCAGTATTCTTTCCACCGGGGATCGAGAGGGTTTGGTGGAGAAGCAGCGGAACAGGCACTCCAGATGGCGGTCATCTTTCCATCGGAAATCTTGACCAGCCGGTCAAAGTTCAGGCAGGTCGCGTTGAACAGCGGGAGCAGGTTCGTCTTTGTCCCGGCCTCCCCGCAGTCGAATTTCGCATGTTTGGCATCCAGTGGTACCTTCTGACCGGTCCCCGGTACAAGCTCGATTAACATGGGCACATTGAAGCCATCGACGATACTCACATCGTACGTGTCAAGCCCGTTCTCGTCAAAATTGATCTCCCCTTTCGTTGCCGGGGGGTGACACCCTGTCCTGCGCACTGAGTCTTGCCCTTGCCATCAGTATATACTCTGCAGGTCTGGTAGCCGTAGTCCAGATCATCATCAATCCTCCCTCGTTGCTGGGAGCCGCAGTGCCGGCAGTAACTCAAGCCCCGTCACATGTTCAGACCGCGGATGCTGACCCGGTCGTCACTGTAGCGAAGGTGAAAGAGACCCCTGCAGTAACCCCCACGATGAACCCGCAGTTTATTGTCCCTGTCGGGGACATGGCCCGTACCGGGCACAGGACCTTCACCTTCAACTACGCTTCCGAATCCGCGGGTCCACAGAAGTATACTATTAAGGTGCCGATCAACATGTCGGTGTATTATGGCGCCCGCCAGATGAAGATCAACCTGCCGGCGAGCTCCCAGGATCCTGATGAGATTGCTGCCTACATCAGTTCCTTTGAATCTGACCCGGCGATGAATGAAGTCTACGATGACGTATTAAAGGAGTTGCGGAATTCGCGCTACCGGAACGGGGAATACCTGTCGGATGACGATTACCTGGATCTGATCGTAGCCTTCGTCCAGCAGATTCCCTTTATGGAGAACCCGTCACCAGACCGTAAGTACCCCGTTGAGATCATCTACGATAAGTCAGGTGACTCCGATGAAAAAAGCCTGCTCCTGGTTAACCTGCTCGCTCGTGAAGGCTATGATGTCTCCCTGATGGTTTTTGAAGAAGAGGGGTACGAGACGATAGGTATACGGGTGATCGAGCAGGTTCCTGACTCATCGTTAACGGTGTTCTCTGACGGGAAGAAGGATTACATCTTTGTCGATGCGAGTCAGCCTGCGTTTATCGGAAGCGTGCCGAGAAAGCCGGTAGATTTCCAGAATGTCGATGACCCGACAATTTACCCGGTTGGGAAAGGGACGAAAAGCTATGGTCCGGTCAATTATGTCTGGAAGGTCGTAGCGGACCTGCACCACATGGTCGAGCTCAACAAGATCGATAAAAATACGGTAATCAATCGGCTGGGACAGAACCGGTACCTGCACATGGATCAAAAACTCCAAGTTCCTCCAGGGCACCACATGTTACTGCTGCGATATGTAGGAAATATCCCTGTTTTTGATCAGAAATAATACGTTTTTACCCGGGTTACGTTCATCTCCCTCCGTAGGATCGTATATGTTTCCATGCCTCATGATAGTGGCTGAATTCCTTGTCGCCCTCGTCATAAATCTTCATATCCTCCCTCTGGAACAGCGTGCGGTCCTCTCCCACGGGACAGACTTTAATACAGAGCCCGCAGGGAGAAATAAACCGTTTGAGCAGCGCTTCGGATCGCGTGGCACACGTGTGCTTGTCGGTGATCCCTTCAGGGTAATCCGTACCTGGGATCGCGTTGACCGGGCAGACCTTCACACACCGCCATTATAAGTGCGCTCCCCAAAGAACAGCTCTCAACGGCATCGAGTGTGATTGCTACGAGCAGGAATTTAGGCATGGCGATCGGTGTTTCGCTAGGCAGCATCCTGCTCTCGTTCCAGCTCCTTGCCGCGGGATATGGCGGGGATGTAATTACTGCGGATTCGGTACTTCTGGTAGTGTCGATCAGCCGGATTATGGTCGTATCTGCGATTTTGTGCGTGATCGTGGTGCTGTTATCCTCGCTAAAAACACCAGCCAGCGGGCAAAAATAAATCTGAACACAAATCAGAGACATTGCCGGGCATGGGTATCCCTCCACAGCAGGGTAAGGCAGAGCGAAATGACACCCCTGAGAAAAATGGTTTTTTGTCTTACTCACATATGCAAGACATCAGTCACGTACTGCCGGGTCAACACGGGTGACGAGTATTCAAGCCGGGCAACAGCCTGTCCGGTATTTTCGTACATCTTCACTACGATGTGATGGTAACCCGGCGTGAGATGGGCGGAACCGGTGCGTTCCTGGGAGGAATGGAGCCCGCCATTGTCCACGATCATCGCCTCATCAACCCAGAGCCACGAACCATCGTCTGATGTCAGGTAGAACGTATAGGTGTTATCATCTGTTACCATCAGGTACCCGTCCCACAGGACACTGAAATTCTCCTGCCGCCCGACCATATCATTTGGCCAGTCTGAACCGCTCTGATCGGTGAAGTGGATCGATGTATCCGTTGTTCTTGTCCCAGCGAGATCAGTCCAGGTCTGTCCGCGATAGTAGGATGCTAAAAACCCCGAGGCAAATGCACCGACCGTTATGTACTTATCCTTTTTAGCAGTGGCAGTCCCGAATGAATTGGTTGTCACAAGGGTGACGTTGAAACTCCCGCCTGTTGTATAGGTGTGTACCGGGTTCTTCGCAGTAGAGTCGGGCATTCCATCCCCAAAGTCCCATGACCAGGATTGGGCATCGGTGGAGGCATCGGTGAACTGGACGACAAGTGGTGCTATACCAGCGCGTGGCACTGCGATGAAATCCGCAACCGGTGGCGTGCTCGGGATATGATAGAGTTTTGTCACGATCTGGCGGGCACCAACCGATGTTGCAGAATATTCAAGCCAGATCACTGCCTCACCGGTATTTTCATACATCGTAACCGTTATCGGGTGGTAACCTGGCAGGAGGTGGATGGTGGCCTGTTTCATTTGTGAAGCATGAAGTCCGCCGTTATCAACAATCCGGGAACCCTCAATATTCAGGTATGAGCCGTCATCTGACGTGAGGTAGAAGGTGTAATCGTCAGCGGTGTATCTTGATGAGGCCATCGTATTTCACCGAGAAACTATCTGCCTTTCCAATATACCCAACAGGCAAGTTACTGACATCCGATGCCTGCCCGCTTGCAGCATCGGCAAAATGGACCTGGTTAGCAACATTGGTGATCCAGCGGCGGTGTCCACGACTGGGTATCGTAATACGTTCCCAGCAGCCCGGGTGAGTACTGGGGTCCCGTTATCCCGTTTCCAATGACGATAATCGGGACCTGGGCAATGAGCACGTTCGCTTTGGTGTCAATTACGTTGACCGTATAGTTCCCGACATGCATATCGACCAGCGGACCAAGTGTAATGATCTTCGCGATGCGGGCGGTAATGTTATCGATCACCCAGTACCCGCTGGCATCCTCGTACAGGGAGATGGTATCCCCCGAACCCCAGGTATTATCGGTTATTAACGGGGAAGTCTGGACCAGTTCCATACTACCGGATGGGGTGCGCAGGTTGAATTTCACCGGGGCCACCCCATTCCCCTTCACGTTCCCGTTGAGATAGACCGCGTCGCCCTCGAATTGGAAGATCTTGAGGGTCTCTGCTCCCACGCTTGTGTTGGCGGCAGCACCCCGCATCACGATATACGCGGATTTTAGTGCAAGGGCGGCATATCCAAAAAGGATGATGTAGACGACCATCGCCGCTATCAGCACAAGAAGAATGATCAGGATGACGCTGATCGATTCAGACATTGCATCTTCGTTTTTGGGCATGCAGTACACATTTCTCGTAAAAACAGATTGGAGAAGTGATTAATAAAGGGTATGGATTTATGGTTTTTACAATCCGTTCGTTTCAGGGTTAGTCGGATTTACATCCACTTCTGCTTTATTCTCGTCGCTTTCGATCTCGGGCTGGACAATGGCGACGCCCACAACCCGGTCTTTTTCATCCAGGCGAATCGTCCGGACACCCTTTGTTCCGCGCCCGATGATCCGGATCTCACTGACGGGCATACGGATGACGACCCCTTCTGCGGTCATGACGATGATCTCATCGGTATCCAGTACGGCACGCGACTCTATCACGATGGCACACCGGTCGAGCTGCATGTTCTTGACACCCATCGTGCCCCGGCCATGCCCGCGGAAATCGTCAAATTCCGTCCTCTTCCCAAACCCGATATCGGATATGGTGAGGAGGTGGTCCTTCTCGACTAAGGTGAGTGCGACTATGGTGTCCTCGCCCCGGAGTTTCATGCCCCGCACACCGGATGCATTGCGCATGACCGTGCGAACGGTCTCTTCATGGAAGCGGAGACTGTAGCCGAACCGGGTGGACAAGACGATCTCCCGGGAGCCATCGGTTGCAATGACATCGACTAACTGGTCGTTCTCCTTGAGCCGGATCGCATTGGTCCCGACAGACCGCGGGTTGGAAAATTCCGCCTGGGGGATCTTGATGACCTGTCCGTACCGGGTGGCAAACAGCATAAACCGGTCTTCCCTGAAGACCCGGATCGGGATGACCTTGGTCACGATCTCGTCTTTTAAGTTCAGGAGGTTGACGATCGGTTTGCCCTTTGCAATACGGGAACTTTCGGGGATCTGGTAAACTTTAAGCCAGTAGACGCGGCCGATATTGGTAAAGCAGAGCAGGTAATCTTTCATCTCTGCGGCGAACACCCGGTCCACGCCATCATCATCTTTGGTGGTCATGCCGGTGATCCCGTGACCGCCCCGCCGCTGTTTGCGGTAGGTATCGATATCCATCCGCTTGATGTAACTGGCGGTGGTAATCGAGATAAGGACCGTCTTGTCCTCGATCAGGTCCTCGTTGGAGAGATCACTGGTATCGATTGCAATATCAGTTCTCCGGGCATCGCCGAATTTTGCCGCGATCTCGACCGTCTCGCGCCGGATCTCGTCCTTGATATTGGCTTCGTTCGAGAGCATGGTTTCAAGATGTAAAATTTCGACTTCCAGTCCCTTCTTCTCGTCATTGATCTTCTGCTGCTCAAGTGCTGCGAGGCGGCGGAGCTGCATCTGGAGAATCGCGTTCGCCTGCAGTTCATCAAGTCCGAACTGGAGGATAAGTGCGTTTCTTGCATTATCAACCGAATCGGATCCCCGTATGGCCGCGATGATCAGGTCGATCTTGGAAAGCGCGATGAGCAGGCCTACTAAGATATGGACTTTGTCCTGTGCCTTTTTCAGGTCAAACTCCGACCTGCGCCGGATCACTTCGATCCGGTGGTGGACAAATTTTTCTAGGAGGCCGTGGAGATTGAGGATCTTGGGCTGGTTGTCGACAATGGCAAGATTGATCGCCCAGAAACTGGTTTCGAGTGCGGTCAGTTTGTAGAGTTGATTCAGGATGACTGCCGACATCGTGCCCTTGCGGAGCTCAAAGACGACCCGGATGCCATTCTTGTCAGATTCATCGCGGATATCGGAAAGGCCGTCGATCCGTTTATCCTTGACCATCTCGGCAATGTTGGTGATCCACTGGGCCTTGTTGACCTGGTACGGGAGTTCGGAGACGATGATACGGTCACCGCGGTTGCCCCCTTCACTCTCTTCGATGATTGCAACCCCACGGACGATGACGCGACCCTGGCCGGTGGTGTAGATGTTCCTGACCCCTTCGGTACCCATCATGATTCCGCCCGTCGGGAAGTCGGGGCCGGGCATGACTTTCATGATCTCTTCAACCGGGATCTCCGGGTTGTTGAGATAGAGGTTGACCGCTGCGCAGACCTCCCGCAGGTTGTGCGGAGGCATCTTGGTTGCCATACCGACAGCAATACCATCTGTGCCGTTGACCAGCAGGTTGGGAATCTTAGAGGGGAGGACGGTTGGTTCTTTCAATGACTCATCGTAGTTCGGCTGGAACTTCACGGTATCCTTGTCAAGGTCTTCGAGAAGCGCTTCTGCGTACGGGAAGAGCCTGACCTCGGTGTACCTGCTTGCTGCCGCACAATCCCCGTCAACCGATCCGAAGTTTCCCTGCCCCTGTACCAGCATATTGCGGTACGAGAAGGGCTGTGCCATCTTGACGATGGTATCGTAGATCGATGAATCGCCGTGCGGGTGGAACTTACCCATCACTTCACCAACCACCCTCGCACTCTTCTTGGTGGGCTTGTCACTGGTGTTGCCCATCTCCCACATAGCAAAGAGGGAGCGGCGGTGAACGGGCTTGAGACCATCGCGGACATCGGGGATTGCACGCCCGATGATGACACTCATTGCATAATTGATATACGAGGTCTTCATCTCGTGGGCGATACTGATTGGCTCCGTGCGGTGGGTTTGTGGGCCGCTTGCGGGTGGTACTTCAGATGTCAAGGTTCGTCACCTCCTTTGCATGGCGCATGATGAAATTTTTCCTGGTTTCCACATCTTTTCCCATCAGCGTCTTGAACATCTCGTCTGCCTCAAGGGCATCTTCGATGGTGACCTGCTTGAAGATCCGGTACTCCGGGTCCATGGTCGTATCCCAGAGTTGCTGGGCGTTCATCTCACCAAGACCCTTGTAGCGCTGGATGGAGACACCCTTGTCGCCCATGGCCGCTGAGATCGTCTGCATCTCTTCTTCCGTATACACGTACTTCTCTTCCTTTCCTTTTGAGATCCGGAAGAGAGGGGGCTGGGCGATATAGATATACCCGGCTTCGATCAGCTTGAGCATGTACCGGTAGAAGAAGGTCAGCAGGAGTGTACGGATATGCGCACCGTCCACATCAGCATCGGTCATTATCACGATATGGTGGTAGCGGGCCCGTTCCGCATCGAACTTCTCGCCAACGCCCGTCCCGATTGCCGAGATGAGCGTCTGGATTTCAAGGTTCTTTAAGATCAGGTGTTCACCGGCTTTCTCCACGTTGAGGATCTTTCCCCTCAAAGGTAAGATGGCCTGGAACTTGCGGTCCCGTCCCTGCTTGGCCGAGCCGCCTGCAGAGTCTCCTTCCACAATATAGACCTCGCTCTTGGCCGGGTCACGTTCCGAGCAGTCGGCAAGCTTACCGGGGAGCCCGGAACTCTCGAACGTGCTCTTGCGCCGGGCAAGGTCACGGGCATTGCGTGCGGCTTCGCGGGCCTTTGCTGCCGAGAGGGCTTTTTCGATGATAATCTTGAGAACTGCCGGGTTCTCATCGAAATATTCACTCAGTGCTGCGTAGACCAGCGAGTCGACCGTGCCCTTGACGCTGCTGTTGCCAAGGCGCATCTTGGTCTGCCCCTCGAACTGGGGGTTTGCCATCTTGATAGAGACTACCGAGGTAAGGCCTTCCCGGACATCTTCGCCCCGGAGGGTGATGGCCGAGTTCTCCTTGATCAGGCCATTTCTCTTTGCCACCGTATTGATAGTACGGGTGATGGCGCTCCTGAACCCTTCGAGGTGCGTGCCGCCATCTTTTGTATTGACCGAGTTGACGAACGAGTAGATTTTTTCGTCATACGCGGTGGTGTACTGCATCGCCACTTCGACTTCGAGCTTGTTCTCCAGGTCTTTTTTGGAGATATCAATCGGTGTTGGGTGAAGGCAGTCCACCCCGTCATTTAAGTATTTGACAAATTCGACAAGTCCGCCGGCATAACAATAGGTAGCGGTATCGCCGGATCGTTCATCGGTAATGATGATTGTGAGACCTGCATTGAGAAATGCCAGTTCTCTCATCCGGTGGGCGAGCACGTCATAATCGAACGTGGTGGTCTCAAAGATGGTGGCATCAGGAACAAAGTGCACCTTGGTACCCGTCATCTTCGAATCGAATTGCTCAAGGAATGCAAGGCGGCTCTCGCGCTCATACTCGATCGGATCAATCTCCGGTGCAACAGAGAGATCCTGCTGGCCGGTTGCATGGGTGTTGACCGGCACTGCGGTCCGGGTAAAAGGGGCCGTTGCCCCGTACCACTGCTGGTACCGGGCGAGCAGCTCATTGAGGGATTCTTCCCGCGTGGAGAGCGGGGAGGTCATAATGCCCTTGGAAAAATGCATCTCGTAGATGTTGCCGTCGCGGTAGACATGGGCTGACAGCCAGTTGGAGAGTGCATTGACAACGGAGACACCGACGCCGTGAAGACCGCCGGAAACCTGGTAACTCTCCTTGTCGAACTTGCCTCCTGCATGAAGAACGGTCAGCACCACTTCAAGGGCGCTCTTGCCGTTCTTCTCCATCCGGTCGACCGGTATACCCCGGCCGTTATCCTCCACCTGGAGCGAACCGTCTTTATTGATGATAACAGTAATCCGGCTGCAATGTCCGGCAAGTGCCTCATCGATCGAGTTGTCCACCACTTCGTAGACAAGGTGGTGAAGACCCCGGGTGTCGGTACTCCCGATGTACATGGCCGGGCGTTCCCGGACCGGTGTGAGCCCTTCAAGCACCGTGATATGGGATGCGTCGTACGTGTCAGTCAAGTAAAACCTCCGTTAAAAAATGAAAAAAATAGTGTTGAAATATCACAATAAATATAGGCTGTTCAATGACTTAAAGGATAGGCGTAAAAAATGGATTCATCTATATAAATGATGCCCCTGTTACCGGAACTGCCCGATTTCGGCATTGGAAATACCAAGTTCGCGGTCGATCGCAACCGCGAGCCGGTTGAGGGTTCGGATCACTTCCTGTGCATCTTCCTTGTCCATGCTGCCCGGCTGGTGCCAGATCACTTTCTTCCGAAGCAGCGTGGTGAGTTCCTCAACTTCGGTTCCCCGGAACTTCTCCGGCAGGGTGAGTCCCTCGACATGATCGCCTGCCCCGTGCCATGCCTGATCCGATGGCAGGGCAAAGTGTTCTGCGATCAGCATGATGCTGGTGATAAACCCGTGCCCGAACTGGTTTGCCATGCAAAGATGATGGCAGGGGGAATTAAAAAGATGACTTAGTCATACCTTAAAAAAGGCGGATGGCGGTCAGCCAGATGGTGACAGGGACGGCGATGATGAAGAGGAGGGAGAGGGTCAAAAAGGCCCATTCGTATCCCCGCAGCGGTTTTTTTGTGATGAACAGGTGACTCTCCCTGCCGTATCCCCGGCAGAGCATGCTCGTATACACCCGCTCCCCCTGCTCGTACGAACGGACGAACATGGTCCCGATAGTATAACCCAGCTGGCGGAGCCGGTAGCGGTACGGGAGATGGCGATCGAACACATCGAAGCATTTGGTCTTCAAGGTCTCGTTGACCTTCCGGAATATATAGCCGAAGACGAACAGGTACCGGATCATCATACCGAGTGCAAGGGCGATCTCCGCGGGAAGCCCGAGCCGGCTTGCACCCTGCAGCAGATCCTGCATCTTTGTCGTGGAGGAGAGCAGGATAATAAACGAGATGCTGATGAGGAATTTTACAGCGAGGATAGTGGCGAATTCTACCGACTCAGCATAGATGCAGATCCCAAGTGGCAGCGTATAGAGGACGTGGTAATCGGTGTAATATCTGTTCTTGAAGAAGATCTGGAAGAGGATGATAATACTCCAGATGGGAACGATCGCAACCAGTCGTTTGCCATACACGCTCAGGGGGAGCTTCGAAACTGCCCAGAGGATCAAAAAGAATACAAAGAAGATGGCTCCTACCGTGTAGACCATGACGGAATAGGGAACTGCGACAATGGCGATGATCACAGCAAATGCGAGGATGATCTTCACCCGGGCATCAAGCCGGTGCATGAAACTCTCCCGATATGCCTGCTTTTCGATAAAGAAAAGATCTTCGATCATGACTTACCTTTGTATGCCTGGACGAGCGCATTCTCCGCATCTTCGTAGGTATAGGCCATTAAGACCGGCACACCCTGTTTCTGGAGAGACCTGAGCAGTTTTGGCAGTACCGGCACATCGAGCCGCATGGACCTGAGCATGTCCGGCTGCATGAAGATTTGCTCCACCGTGCCTTCTGCTACAAATCTTCCCTTGTTCATTACGTAGATGTAATCAGCAACTTCAGCAACAAGGGAGACATCGTGGGTTGAGAAGATAACGGTCATGCCGTATTGTTTTGAGAGGGAGTTGATGAAACCGATCAGGTCATGGACACCCTGCGGATCAAGCCCGGCTGTCGGCTCGTCGAGCACCAGCACCTCGGGCTCCATCGCGATCACACCGGCAATTGCAACACGTTTCTTCTCACCGCCACTCAAATGGTGGGGAACACGATCGGCCAGGTCCTCGATGCCGACAATTTTCAACGCTTCATGTACCCGGTGATGGATGGTCTCTTCATCAAGTCCGAGGTTTGTGGGGCCGAATGCTACATCCTGTTCTACTGTCGGAGAAAAGATCTGGTCGTCAGCATTCTGGAAAACGATGCCAACAAATTTCCGCACCTCACGGATATTTGCCTTGGTGATTGGTTCACCACGGATAAGGACTGACCCCGATGTGGGTTTGAAGATGCCATTGAAATGTTTAAAAAATGTACTCTTACCGGCGCCGTTCGATCCGATGACTGCAATCCTCGCATTCCTTGGGGCAATGAAATTGATGCCTTCCAGTGCCTTGACGCTGTGGGGGTAAGAATAACAGAGATCCCGGGTTTCAATGAGGTGCATGTGTCAGGTACAATAGGTGGAAAAAATTAAAGGTCTATTGGTTTGGGTGTGGCGGTTCTGATTTCTTTTTGTTCGCGAGCAGTTTTGAAATTCCCATGACAAGACCAAATGCGAGGAGTATACCGGCAACAATGGCGATGACGCCACCCAGCGGTCCGAATTTTTGGCCCAGCGAGTAATCCTGCATCGGGGATTCGTACGAGAATTTTCCATTCGCTTCTTCGTGGATTTTAGCATCCGTGGGAGTGCCCCCGGTCAATGTTTTTTGTCCCTGTATTATCAGCGCAGTGCTTTCAAGCCCATCCGGATCCCCGGATGCAAAGAAGACTGCCACAACCCCAATGAGGATGGCTACAACTATTCCGGCAATAAAAAATGTTTTGTTGTCCATTACACCTTCACTCCTTTCACTGCTGGCACCTCAATGGTAAAGTCCACAATATCCGGCCGGGCTGCCACAATGAGGCGGATGGCAACCACCGTAACGAATCCTTCGATGATCCCGATGAGGGCATGGTACAGTCCCATGGCGACTAACCCCTCGTTCAGCGGGAATGTGCCGGCAAAGAACATCTCGACTGCACAGGCAAGTGCGGGAATCACACACGCTAGCCATGCAGCAATGAACGCGGCGATGTTGACGTTGTTGGTCCCTGCCATAAGTCCCTTGAAGGTATAGAACCCGACAAACCCCCCGATAACGCCCATGTTGATGATACTTGCTCCCATGGTGGTGATGCCGCCGTCACCGAACAAGACGCCCTGCACGATCAGGACCAGTGTGAGAATGAAGACTGCAGCAAATGGTGAACCCAGAATGATCGCTGCGAGTGCCCCCCCGACAAGGTGTCCGCTCGTTCCCATGGAAACCGGGAGGTTGAAAGACTGGAGGGCAAAGATACCGGCAGCCAGCACTGCGATCAACGGGATCTTCTCATCGCTCATCTCGTTTCGTGCCCAGCGGAGAGCAAGTGCTATGAACACAAGGGCGATGATCCAGTAGATTGCGCCCTGCCAGATGGGAATAAATGCGTCGGGAATATGCATGGGGTCACCAGGGTTTGGTATTACGATTATAAATTATTGTAACACTCAGTAGTTAAAAAGTATTGTTATTTGATATTTTATCGGACCTGTTTTATCTTTTATCTGAATTTACAAGTTGAAAATATTTCCAACATCTTCATTTAAAAAAGAAGGCATTTCCTTTTACCGGTGCGGGTTCATTGCAAACTCACAATTACGTGATTATTTTGAATACGGGCAGTATGAGTGTTTCACACTTTTCTGTAAAATTTTATAAAAACCTTAAAAAACAATCCGGTATCATATACAGATCACTGAGGCTTTTTATGACTATGGACTCCGATCTCTCCCGCATAGGTATCTCGCTTCCCAGCAACCTGCTTGACAAGTTTGATGAGATTATCAACCAGCGCGGGTACTCGTCCCGTTCAGAAGGTATCCGCGATGCGATCCGTACTTACATCACCTATTACAAATGGATGTCGGATGTCAAGGGTGAACGTGAAGGGGTCATCACGATGGTATATGATCACGACCAGCGGGGATTATTAGTCACCCTTACCGATATCCAGCACGAGTGCCGTAAACTGATCAAGGCGTCGCTGCACTCGCACGTAACCCACAACCGGTGTCTCGAAGTGATCTTAGTTCACGGTGATGGGGCAGAACTCAAGTTGTTTGCCGAGCGGCTCATGTCCCAGAAGGGTGTCGAGTCGGTGAAGCTTACGACTATTCAGGTAGAAGAGTAAGGGCATTTTTCTCTGTATTTTCTTTTTTTCTGACCCCCCCTCTCCCGGAAATCGTGTGTGACAAACGCACACATGTTACTGCTTACGTACTATCAAAAAAAAACAACCAGTACAAAGAGAGCAAAGAACACACCTGCCATAACAATATTACCGGATAGCACTCCCTGCGGCTGATTGTTTCCGACCACAGAAGGATCCTCCGGGTAGGTCTGCGAAAAATTGGTAACTGTAGCAGAGAGACTGACGGATTTCATCAGCCTGCCGGATGCCCGGTCCCGGAGTTCGAATTGTTCCTCTCCACCGGTGTAGGGTAAGGTGAGGAGAAGATCTGCTTCGGATGAATGACTGGTTGCTCCCCTGATTACCTGGCCCCCCTGCCCGTCATCAACCACCTCGTCCCCCATCTGCATACAGGGATCCCACAGGATAAATTCCTGTGCTGTCTTTCCATCCGCGGAAAGCAGTCTTCCGGAAAGGGTACCTGAACTCAGGCAGGCCTGGGGCGGGTGACCGTAGCGGAGACCCACAAAATTCTCTTTAACCCCGTTCGTGCCGATATGCAGGTTAATGACCAGAACTTTGGAGAGATCTCCTTGTTCTCCCCCGTAGAGAAAATAGAGCAGACCGCTGGCTACGAGAATCGCACAGACAAGCACGAGGATCCACCGGCCTTTACCCGTCATATCCTTCTCCCGACCGTATCGAATACGTACTTGATCCGCTCTGTTGAGCTCTCGCCGAATGTTGCCGAGGGGCTGGTTGTGGCCATCAGATCCGGTTCCTGATCATATCTCCAGTATTCCTTCACGCAGGTACTCGTGCTTCCTGCGACACTCCCGGTAATCGGCCGGTATCCGGGCTCATTACCCGCGTTTTTCGCGGTATCGCTGCTGCAGTTTTTTGCCGACTGCCATACGTTGGGAAAGGGCGAATTCTCTGTGTAATAGGTATCGCCGCATTAGGTGTCCATCAGGCCGAAGATCGCATGACCGGCCTCATGGAGGAAGACCGGCCCGTTGTTGGCAGGTGCTTTAAACCAGGTAGAAGTGCCCGGCCCGATCCCATTCGTGCACCCTATCGGTTCGCAGGGGCTGCCTTTATTCGGGCCGTAATACTTAAGATAGAGAATAATGGCACCATCGGCAAAGGGTGCCTCAACCCAGAAATCATCCGGTAAGGTTCCGGCACACCCATTGAATGCATCTGCGTACCGCTCACCGTCCCAGTAATAATAAATGTTCAGCTCCTTCTGGAAATCCGCCGGTATTTTAGCAGGGACCGATAAGAACCTGTCAATCCGGGACAACCAGTGTTCGGATAGTTGCTCTGTATCATTCAGGAATGTTTCAGGGTGATCGATGTACGGGTCTGCGACAATTTTCTGCTGCTGGCAGTCATAGGATGTGTTGGACGGGACAAAAACGATGTCGAGTGCTGTTTAATGTGATGCGTCGCCGGCAATTTGCTGGATCCCGGATGGCTGCAGCCGCACCGTGAGGCTTGAACCTGTAGTGCCATCTGCCATAACCGTTGTTTCCCGGTACCCGGGTTTTGCGATACGCACTGAATGGGAACCGGTGCCAGCCTTTTCAAGGATATAGGTACCCTCAGTATCCGATGTTCTTCCTGCAAGCTTCCCATCGTAATATACCCGGGCACCGGCAATTCCGGCACCGGTCTTCCCATCCCTCGCCCTGACCAGAATACCGGTATCTTTCCGGGGCTGGGATGCTGAACGGAGCAGTTCGGGAGGTGGATCTCTGCCGGCGCGACCAATGCTCGTAATAAAAGGAGTATGTTTCCTGGAATCTACGGGATCTGTTGCATACCCCGCAACAACCAGGGACCCGTCTGTGGCGATGACTGCTCCGGTAACGATCTCGTAGGCGGGCGTACCAAATGTACTGTTCCATAGTTCGTTTCCGTTGTCATCGACATGCACGATGTGGACATCCTGGTCCTGTACCCCGAGTTCTGGCGAATCTAATGTGCCTGCAATGGTATATCCCCCTTCCGGCGAGGCGAGCACAACAGAGGCGGAGTCACGGCCGGTTCCCCCGTATTTCCGGTCCCGGATGGTGGTTCCCGCAGCATCAATCCTAATCGTGTGGATATCGCAGTCCCCTGATCGCCCGCGCCGGCAGGCAGTCCCGGCGGTATCCCCCATCTCCGGTTGAGACGATGCCCTGCCCGGTCTCATCGTCCTCTGTTCCTATAGTCCTGACCCATTGTTCGGCACCTTTTGCATCGAGTTTTAGTAAGAGGATCTCTTCCCTGTTGGATTGATGGCTTATTGTCGAACCGGCAATAACAAATCCCCTGTCCGGGGCCATGATAACGGATTTTGCGGTATCATTCAGGGCTCCTGAAAATATTTTTGTCCAGAGTATCGTTCCCCCGGAATCAATCCGGCTGATTATCAGGTCCCGGTCATTCCTGCCGGCAGCAAGGGTATCCCCCTCTGCAAGGAAGAGATACCCTCCGTCGTCTGTACTTATGAGTGCGGTGCCGGTGGTATGCTCCCCGTATTCAAAAATCCAGTTCTTCTGGATGGCTCCTTTCGTATCTTCGATAATCGTCAGCGTGGCCGCACCATGACTGGTATCACAGCCTCCTCCGAGTACGGCAGCATAACCAGGAGGCATTGCAATTACCGCATTACCTTCACAGGAGTTTCCGCTGCCCGTTGTAAACCACAATTTATTTCCCCCGGAATCAGTCTTTAACAGCAGGAGAGCGTGCCCGTTCTGGTCCATCCCGCTTGTACCAGCGACAAGATACCCGCCCTCGGCCGTTTGGGCAATCGCGTGTGCTTCGCATGCATCACAGTCCGGATAGGTTTTTGTCCATGCTTTTACGGTGAGCTGTCGGGGCTCTGCGGCAGCAGCAGAGCAAAATATACCGGTGAGCAGCAGGAACAAAAAGCATGCTGCTGCGAAGACTGTCATACGATGAATTGATCTGTCGTTTTGCATGATGTGATGGCACCGCTAAACCACGAACCGTTTGAACGTATCTGACACTATTTATTTGACAATATATAGGTTGTGATTCCGGGACAGCACCACAGATCCTTTATTTTTTGCCCATCCCGCAGGACATTTTTTTATCTTTCCTTACCTGCATCTCCGGACCCTTGACCGTAACCATAAGGTTATTCCCCTCTGGAAAGACATCTCCGGTAAGAATCCTGTCGGCAGACAACGGTCCGCCAGCAGTAATAAAAAAATCCTTCCGGAGCAACAGATGACCGCAATCGAGACGCATGACCTGACAAAATATTACGGCGACCTCTGTGCTGTGGATCATATCTCCCTCTCAGTCGACAACGAGATCTTCGCCCTCCTTGGCCCCAATGGCTCGGGCAAGACAACAACCGTGCTCATGCTCACCACGCTGCTGCGCCCGACTGAAGGTACAGCAACAGTCTGAGGCTATGATTGCGCCACGCAAGGAGAAAAGGTCCGAAAAAAACTGAGTTATGTTCCGCAGGACATGGCCGTTGATATCCGGTTGACCGGGCGGGAAAATGTTGTCTTCTTTGCCAAACTCTATGGCGTACCTGATCCACGCGGTCAGGCTGACGATGCCCTTGCGATCATGGAGCTGGCTGACCGGGCTGATGATCTGGTAAAGACCTATTCGGGCGGCATGCGCCGCAGACTCGAACTGGCACAGGCATTGGTACACGAACCTGCGGTACTCTTTCTGGATGAACCTACGCTCGGCCTCGATTTGGCAGCAAGGAAAAAGATCTGGGAGCATATCCGAAAACTTCGCAGCCGGGGAATGACGGTTTTTGTCACCACGCATTACATGGATGAAGCCGACAAGTTCTGTGACCGGGTGGCGATCATCAGCTGCGGGAGCATCAGGGCCATCGGAGAGCCAAAGAGCTTAAAGGCCCAGCTGATGAAAGACGTGATCACGGCAACACTTTCCGGGGAATATACTCCTTTTGAACTGGGCGGTATCCGCTTTTTGGGAAGGAAAGAAGACGAAGTCTCGCTCACTGCCGAGAATGGCCGCGAGGCGCTGCCGCTCATAGCAGAAGCCCTGACCGTCAGTGGTATGAACGTCCACTCGCACTCCCTGCGCGAATCCACGCTCGACGATGTGTTTCTCAATGTCGTGGGGAGCAGTGATGAACTCCACTCGTTCAACGACAAGCAGGTCAGGGTCATGCTCCGGAGGCGGAAATGAAGGGCATCTGGCATTACATGGAACGCGACATGGTGAAATGGGCCCGGGGAAGGGTGGCCGTCATCACATTGCTCGTGATGCCTGCTGCATGGCTCATCTTTGTTGGTCTCGCCCTGCCGGTACGGTTCACCGGCAATTACCTGGACTTCATCACGCCCGGCATTCTCGTCATGACCATGCTCGCCTCGTCCCTTAAGGGGGGTTCGCTTCTGATGTTTGACAAGATCCTGGGATTTTTAAATAAGTTCCTTGCGCTCCCCTCACCCCGCGAGAACATCCTGTTTGGCAAGATCCTGTTCATCACGATCCGGGGCGTCATACAGGCAACGGTCATCCTGCTCATCGCGATCCTGATCGGCGCAACGATCCTATCACCCGTCAAGTACGCGATGATCTATGTGATCCTGATCCTCTTTGGCATTCTCTTGCTTGCCACAACACTTGCTCTCTATATCGAGGATCATGACACCTATGCGGCCGTAAATACACTCCTCTCGATGCCGCTCTTCTTCATGTCCAGCGCACTCATGCCCTACAGTGTCATGCCATCCTGGATGCGGACTATCGCGATGGTCAACCCGCTCAGTTTTGCCATCGATGCGATCCGCTCCGTTGGTGCAGGTGGGATACCCCTTATGCAGATGGGACTGTTGTTCACAGCAGGGGGAATGGTACTCATTGTCTGCGTGCACGTATTCCGGAACATGACGGTGTAACCGGTTTTTGTGAATGGTGGTGGGAACAAAAAGTTGGCAACGTTGTTTTGAATGGGTAACACAGGTATTGAGTAAATTAGCAGGATGGGGGCTGATGCCCCCATACCCCCAAATTTGATGAACGCCGCCGCCCCCGAAAGGACGCCCCTGCGGCGGATCGGGTGCAATTTTCTGATATGTGTAATTCGTAAAAAAATGCCTTACCCAGCGATATCCCGAAGAGGCAGCCGAGCGACCCCATCAGGAGGGACATAAAAAACGATTTTTTTTAGAAATCTGTCTTACCCGCATGAAACAGCGAAGAACCCTAAAAAAAAGTCTATGCAGATCTTCATCTGGCCAGTATTACTCTTCCCAGCGCAGCGATGCACACCCCAATCCCCACGGGCACCCGGTGAGTTGTTGTCGCAGCAGGTGACGGTGATAGTACCGGTATCATAGTAATCAGAACCGGCGCAGGGGTCTCTGTTATTGAGGGGATTTACGGTGTCGGGGGGGTGGTGCGAACCGGCAGCGTGGCAATCGTATCGATCACCACTGATCCGCGTTTCACTCCAACATCTCCCCGCTGCACAAGGATATTTTCTTTTGCTGCGGACTGCGTATTCTCGACTTTGACCGAGAAAGTCCGCATCGCGGTATTCGATGAAGTCTGGAATGCAACAATGGCTTTCCCGTCCGTATCGGTAGTGACCCGTGCGTAATACTGCGTGTTGGACATCGAAGCAGTTGACGGTGCCACATCATCTATAATCGTGCGCCCGTTTCCGTTATTGAACTGGTACGAGCCGATCACGTACGGACCTTCGGGAGGATCTTTTTCAATATTTGCCTGGTTGGCGAGAAGAATGGGCGGCTGATCACCGGGCTCACCACTTAGGGTATACGTCCGGGTCAGCCAGACATAGTAAGGGGTATTGGGTGTTCCCGTTACGGAAATCGTGAACCGTGAACCCCGTGTGAGACCGGAATCATCCGCAGAAACAAGCGCAATGAGCAGGATAGATCCAACGATTACAATGGCGAGGATTAGCGCAATACGCTGGGATCTGTTCTGTAAATACACTTCACCGTGCATAGTAGCTCATGAGAGTGATTGGCCGGTCCTCTCAAATAATTTTTTGGTTTGATCAGAGCGCAATAATCCGGTCCTGGTGCCTGCGGACAAAAAGGATGCCCCTCAGTAAATTATGAGGAGGAAAAGCAGTGGCTTATCCAGAATACCAACAAAATAAAACAACAAACAGAACAAAAAAAAAAAAGAGAAATAATTAACCGTGAAAACACTTAGAAGCGGGGCTTCCGGTGTTTCGGGAGGCAGTCTCTGCAATAGACGGGCCTTCCCTCAGTTGGCTTGAACGGTACTTCGCATTCCTTTCCACAGTCTGAACAGACTACTTTTGTCATTTCACGGGGACCGAAGTCGCGGGGACCGCGGTTGCCGCCAAAATTTGATGATCCATACATAATGATTACTCAAACAGTCCTTTTATAAACTGTACCTCAATATTGGTGTCCGGAGTATAATAGTTTCTGTATGGGAGTGACAAATTGTTATGACCGGAGGGTACGTTTAGTGGGGGTCTGGTGTTCGCTGGTACATCTCCCTTGGCACCAGGATCTCGAACCGCGCCCCTTTCCTCGGTTCGCCGGTTTCCCGGATCGTGATTGCGGTAATTGAGAGGATCTCCCGGATCAAAAAGAGCCCGAGACCTGAATCTGTGCCGAAACCCTTCCTGAATATGTGTTCTTTATTCTGCTGCGCAATACCGATCCCGTTGTCCTGGCAGGAAATGATAAGATCGTCTTTTGATACGGTACAGAAAACTGTTATCCGGGTAACCTGCTCACCATGCCGGAGTGCATTGTGGATAAGGTTGTAGAATGCTTTTCCGATCATGGCATCAGCAAATATATCCACGTCTTTACATTCCACCGTGATGACAACTCCCGGTGAATTCAGCTGGTCTGCTGCATTCCTGATGAGTGGTGTGACCGGATACCATGCCGGTTCCTGTGCACCAATCTCCTGGTAATCCTTGGTAAACGCGATCTGATCCTGGATCGCCATCGATGTCCGCTCCAGGTGCTCAAGGGATTCCCTGAGCTGCGGGTCATTCGTGAGATCCTTTGCAAGATCAATCTCTGCTAACAGGGCAAAGATCCGGTTTGAGGTATCATGCCGTGTGATCTGGGCGATGAGGGAGAGTTTCTTATTTGCGGTGCCAAGCGACAATTCGACCCTGTGGCGCTTTTCTATATCTTCAGTCAAATCCCGGTTGGCCTCAGAGAGCTCGCGGGTTCTTTTTATGATTCGCTCTTCGAGGCAGTGGGTGAGTTCTTCAAGCTCTGCCTGGGATTTGCGCCGTTCGATCACTTCGACTTCCAGGAGAGCGCAATTGGTTTTGATCTCCCAGACAAGGAGGGCAACGATTGCGATCATCAGGATAAATATCGCACGAACCGGCAGGTCAGAAGGATTGTGTCGTATACCTGCAGAGATCAGGCTTCCCCCCAGAATTGCACCGGTGATCAGCCACGCAGTAACGAACGGGGCATAGCGATACGTGAGCCACACCGACATCAGAAGTGGCATGAGGTAGAGGATCCAGGTAACAAAACCAAGCGGCATAAAAACATCCGCAGTGAGGATCCCGGCACTCAGGCATATCATCGCGAGCTGGATGAGCCGTTCCCTCTCTTCCGGAGTTTTTCCCAGATCAATCATAAAAATCCCTCTGTGTTTTGGTACGGTATGTGATGGCGGTACTCCCTCTCATATGTACTCTCCCGGAATATCAGGAATTGGACTCATTTTTTAACCAGTGCCTGTTTACGAACCGGAGAAACAATCCTAAAGAATCAGGTTCCGTCACGGTAAGCCTGGCTGTACAATGTTTGGGGTAATACCAAACTTTATTCGGGTGTGCAGCCTTATAATCTCGTATGATATCCGAGAGGGGTCTTGTCCTCTCTGCCCGGAAAGTGGAGTATCTGAAATATCTTTTTTCCCGTGGCGGAACCGTCAGGACTAGCGAGATCGCGTCAGCATTCCATGTTGATCCATCGACCACAACAAAACCCCTCGCGGAACTCAGCGCCGGGGGTTATATCTCGCATGTCCCTTATCATGGCGTCTGCCTGACAGCATCAGGACTGCATCATGCGGAATTCCTTGTAAAAAGGCACAGGATTCTCAGCCTGATCCTGGTCCGCTACGGGCTCTCCGACGATCTGGCACGCCGGGAAGTCTCGCGATTCGAGAGTCTCGTGACGAAAGAAGCGATCGATACTATCTGCCGCGCAATGGGACATCCCCGGCAGGGAATCTGCGGTGAGATCACGCATGACGACGGGTGCATGACTGCGACAGGTGCAAAAAACCGGGGCGTGTACTAATGAACAGCGGAAGGAAAAAATCATGAGTTCAACAATGATCTCGTCGCATATCCCTGACCTTGACTTAATAACGGTCTATGCCCAGCGCGAAGATACGTTCTTCTCCCGCGTGAGCCCGTGGACAACATTTGCCGGGCTCCTGCTCGTAATCCTGCTCATCACCATCACCCGCAACCTGGTGATATGCACTGCACTGTACTTGGGAATTCTTGGGATATATGCCACTGCCGGCCTTCCGGTAAGAAAACTGTTCGCATGGTATACCCTTCCGGTACTCTTTGTCCTCTCGCTCGTTGGCATAATGGCGTGGAGTGAACCGGGCACTCCGCTGTTCTCCTTAAATCTGGGTCTGTTTCCCCTCACGCTGACGGACAAGGGCCTCATCCTGGTAATCACGCTGCTCCTCAAAGCGCTCATCTCCGTCACCTACTCGCTCTTCTTTCTCATGACCACACGATACCAGTATTTCTCTGCCATGATCTATCGCATTTTCCCTTCGCCCCTTGACCAGATCTTTCTCATGGCCTACCGATTCTTGTTCCTGACGCTCTCGATGACCGGTGCGATCTTCAAGGCAGTGCGTTCGCGGGGTGGGGGAATCATCCACAGCATCAGGGTGCAGGGACGGATCTTTGCCGAGGTGTTTGCCCTGGTCTTCATCCATTCGTTCGATCGTGCGGAGCGGGTACATCAGGCCATGATTGCACGGGGCTATAACGGGAAGTTCGAAGCAGGAACGAAAATTCCCCCGCCCGGCCTTTCGGGGTATTGTGTGATCGGTGTATTTGCCGGTACGATTGCGATTATTGCCGCATTTGTTCCCAACGCCGGGGGACTGGTCTTATGACGGTCATCCGTCGTGATCCCCAGGCACCGCACGGCCCCCCTATCGATAAGAAGCGTGAGCTCATCCATGTCGACTGCGCAAGCCACACTTACCCTGATGGCAGTGTCGGTATCCATGACATGTGCTTTTACGTGCTCAAAGATGAGATCGTCACCCTATGCGGACCGAATGGTTCGGGAAAGTCCACGCTCCTTGAGCATTTAAACGGGCTTCTCACTCCCTCCAAAGGCGATGTCTGGGTGAATGGCAGGTCGATAACGCAAGGTGAACGCTCAGATCTCTGGAAGGATGTCGGGGTGGTTTTCCAGCGTTCCGATGACCAGCTGTTCGCTCCTACGGTGCTCGACGATGTGATGTTTGGTCCCCTGAACATGGGCTTGTCGCATGAAGATGCACAAGCGGCGGCAATGACTGCCCTTGAAGAGGTTGGTGCAGCAAATCTTGTTCACAAAATTCCCAATTACTTAAGCGGCGGGCAGAAACGGCTGGTATCGATCGCCGGAGTCCTGGCCATGAAGCCAAAGATCATGGTTTTTGATGAACCTACCTCGGACTTAGATCCCCTGCACAGTGAACGAATTGAGGCGCTGATACTCAGGTTCAGGCAGCAGTACGGGATCAGCATGGTGATTGCCACCCACGATCTCGATCTTGCCGCCCGGATCGCAGACCGCGTATGCCTCGTGAAAAACGGGTCCGTTTTTGCAGAAGGGACTCCTGAAGAGGTGTTTTACAACCCGGCACTTATCAAAGAGGCCGGTCTCACCCTGCCTCACACTGTCCGGATATACCTTGAGTATTGCGATGACCGGGGAATTGCTCCGTTAAAACGCCCCATACGGCGCGAGGAACTCATACGGGCGTTGTAAGCATGCCATCACTGCGGGCCTAAAATTAATTTGGATACACTCCAACTTTCAGCGAATCTTTTTATCTGCTTCCATCGATTGTTCTTTTGAATATTCGGGCGTTCTCTGCCCGGAAGGTGTAAACTTTCGTTATGGCGCATATCCATCTTGAAGATGGATCTTTTTCCCTGCTCTGGGTTGCAGTCTGGTGGACTGCCGCAATCATCCTGGTTGGTATCGCGATCTACCTGATACGTTCTGATAAGAAACCAGACCGGCGAACGATCACCCTGGCGGCATTCTGTACAGCGGCAGCTTTTGCTATCTTTCAGGTAAGCATCCCGTTATTCGGGGGTGTCCATCTCAACTTAACCCCGCTTATCGGTATCCTGGCCGGGCCGGCTGCGGGATCCCTTGTGGTGCTCATCATCAATATCCTCTCGGCTGCGATCGGCCACGGCGGCTGGGGGCTTATTGGTGCCAACACCCTTGTCAACATCGTTGAAGTGTTCGTGGGATATGCCTGCTTCCGGCTGCTGAAATTCATTATCCCGGATCTCTTCTCACGGGCGGGTATTGTGACGATTTTTGGGCTGCTCTGCGGCAATATCGCGATGATCCTTATCGTGGTCATATCCGGTGTTCAGGGTGTGAACCAGAGCACGGGCCAGATCCTTGCCGGTCTCTCTTTACTTGCAGCGGTAAATATGGGTGTTACCGTGATCGAGGCGTTCATTACCGGTCTCATCATTGCGTATATCGGAACAGTCCGGCCGGATCTGCTGGGGATGGAACGGTCATGATGGCATCGGGAGACAATAAAGGACGGCTTGTCTTTCTTGCACTTATCCTGCTGGTTCTGGTGATAGCGCTTGCCGCATACCAGCTCTCCGGCACTATGGGCATTGAAGAGCGGTTCAACCATGCCGTGGGTCAGGAACCCGGAACCGGCGGGGATGGTGGCGGGTGGTTTGGATTTGTACTTGAAGGCAGTCCCTTGCTCTACGGTATTGTGCTGGGTGTCCTTGCGCTCGGGGTTGTGATCACCTGTCGTTATTATTGGGTGTAACGTTTTAATGATGAATGCATCTGTAAGGATCTGTTAACCGGCGTATTCCTGTCCGCTCCAGAAAAGAAAACTATTTCAGCGATTAAAAAATATCCATCATCAATGTACTCTCTCCTGTATGTCGATGATGAAGAACATCTGCTGGACCTGGGCAGGATCTATCTTGAACGGGGGGGAAAGTTTTCTGTTGTTGCCCCAGAGTCAGCTCGTAAGGGACTGGATCATCTGGCATCACACCCGGTCGATATCATCATCTCCGATTACCAGATGCCGGATGTCAATGGTCTTGCGTTTCTCAAGATCGTGCGGGAAAAATACCCGGACATCCCGTTCATCTCTTTGCCGGCAGGGGTCGCGAGGAAGTGGTCATCGAGGCAATCAATAACGGGGTGGATTTCTATCTCCAGCAAGGGGGCGAGCCCAAAGCCCAGTTTGCCGAGCTCAAACATAAGATCAACACAGCAATTGAACGCCGGAGTGCGATCAATGCCCTCAGGGAGTCCCGGCAACGTCTGTCGGACATCATCGACTTCCTGCCCGATGCCACATTTGCTATTGATACTAATGGCCGTGTAATTGCATGGAACAAGGCAATAGAAGAGATGACCGGAATACCCGCACGCAATATCCTGGGTAAAGATAATTATGAATATTCCCTGCCATTTTATGGTGAGCGGAGACCGGAGCTTATCGATCTCATTGCCAAATCCCCCGAAGAGATTGAACAACACGGGTATACTCTCATAGACCGCGAAGGGGGGGGGGTGCTGATCGCAGAAACCTCTGCAACCCGGCCACGGGGTAAAGCATGTTCGGTTTTTTTAAAGGCTTCACCCCTTTATGATAAGACCGGCAGCAGGGCCGGGGCAATTGAGTTGATCCGCGACATCACCGAGAGTAAGCATCTTGAACAATCCCTGCGCCACCGTGAAGCCGAACTCGATGGTATATTCAAGGCCACCCCGGCAGGTATTGGTGCACTGGACAACCAGGTCATCCGCGAAGCCAATGCATATCTCTGTACAATGACCGGTTACACCCGTGAAGAGTTGATCGGGAAGGATACCGCGGATGCTGTACCCGACCGATGCGGATTGTCATTATGTGGGAACTCAAAAAAATGAGCAGATTGCACGTCGTGGAATCAGTACCGTTGAGACCCGCTGGCAGCATAAGGATGGCCCGATTACAAATATCCTGTTAAGTACCGCTCCGTTTACGGGCAGTGATATCTCAAAAGGCGTGATCTTTTCTGCCATTGATATTACGGAAAGCAAAAAAGCAGAGTCTGAACTGCTGACCGCGTATGAAAAGAACAAGGGGCTGATGGATTCAGCAAACGATGCGATCATCCTTGCCGATATTGAGAGCGGCATGATTGTCGATGCGAATAATAAGGCACAACAGATGATCGGGTGGACACGATCGGAACTCCAGAAGATGCACCTCGTCGAGATCTATCTTGAGAAAGATCAGGAAACCTACCGGAAATATTTCGATCAGCATGCCCAGGAAGGATCCGGAGTACAGGAAGAGGTCATTATTGATAGTAAGGGTAATGAGATTTCGGTTATTGTGAGTGTGACGCGGATCGATATTGACGGCCGGCCCTGCCTGATGGGGATATTTCACGATATCTCTGAGATGAAAAATGCTCAGGATGCGTTGCGGTTTGCCAATAAAAAACTCAATATGCTGGCCGAAATCTCCCGGCATGATATCCGGAATAAGCTCACCGTCCTGAGTGGATACCTCGAACTGCTGAGGGATCCCCCGCCAAAGACACATTACTCGATGTATCTCTCCAAACTCAGGCAGACCGTCATGACGATCAGTGAAAACATTGAGTTTTCCCAATTGTACGAAAATCTCGGCATTGCCGCTCCCGTGTGGCAGAATGTCCACGATGTATTCTTCTCCACCTGTGCACAGATCGACATCAAACAGATCCGGGTGCAGTCAGATATCAGTGGTCTTGAGATCTATGCCGACCCCCTGCTGGAACGGGTATTTCTGGATATGGTGGAAAACAGCCTGCTTTACGGGGCGGGAGTATCGATTATCCGTTTATCCTACCGTGAAGATACCGATGGCATCGTCATCTTTGTAGAAGACAATGGTATTGGAATCCCCCCCCCCAGGACAAAGAGAAGATATTTATCAAAGGTTTTGGTAAGAATTCCGGTCTTTGACTGTTTCTTGCCCAGGAAATCCTCTCAATTACCGGAATCAACCTAAAAGAGAGCGGGGAATATCATCATGGCGCACGGTTCGGTTTTTTTGTTCCCCGGGGCAAGTACCGCTATTCCCCCAATACCCGGGCAGATCGCTGTCATATCTATACAAAAGACCCGCCTCACCCTCTCACCGCAGAAACGATTTCTGGTGGATTGTGGAATAAAATAAATAACCATCCGCTTTTAAAAAAATGATCGAATCCCTGACATCAGCAGGGGTTTGAGCACGTGGATCATCGAGGGGTTGAGCATGAGATTTTTTATGAGCTTTCCCGGCCGATCCATATCCCCGTGCTCCACGATGGCAGAGAGAATGGATGGTGCTTTGGGTGCCGTAACAAT
>JBAZRZ010000019.1:0-6074 GCA_041662685.1 Methanoregula sp. | reverse complement strand
GCTCTTCCGATCTTTCTTTGAGTGCCTGAACAATCCGGTCCAGATCCGCATCCTGTATCTTCCTGCGCATGCCAAAGAGCCGGAACCCGAGATCGAGTTCACTTCCGAAATCTGCCTGCCACCTGCGCTCGTATTCTGCGAGTGCCCGGTCATCAGATTGCTCCTGCTCACAGCACCTGATCGCCGTTGCCGCTGCGTGCCGGGCTGAGCGGATACCGGTGTATATTCCTCCCCCGCTCGTGGGCTTTGCAAATCCCGCTGCGTCCCCGACAAACAGGGTGTGATGCCCATATGTCCTTGGCATGAGCCCGAGCGGGAGCGTTCCGGTAACCAGGTGGGTTGCAGAGGGGCCGAACTTTTTTATGAGAGCCGCAAACCGTTCCGCAACTTTCGTCTGGCCGCAGAGACCCACCCTGATGCGTCCGGGACCGGTCGGTATCGACCATGCGAAAAACTCCGGTGATGCGTCAGGATAGACCTCCACAAACCGGGGATCACATGCATGCGGCATATCCGCCTGGATGCCGGAGAGGAACACCTGGGCGCGTTCCATTCCGCAGAGTCTTGCAACCGTGCTGCGCGGACCGTCGGCTGCGATCAGGATCTTAAACGTATGCTCCTCGTGCCCGTATGCACCCCTTGTGAGCACGCAGTTTTCCTTCACGCCATATACACCGGTCTTTAACCGGAATTCCGCCCCGGCATCCGCTGCATTTTCTGCCATCTCCCGGTCAACCGCAGCCCGGTCAACGACAACTGCTTTCTGGACCTTTGCATCGATAAGGAGCTCGCTGCCCCTGCCGGTGATCACCCGGGCACCCGAGATCCGGTTCAGCACCGATCTGTCCGTGATCCTGCACTCGGCAAACGCTGCATTCGAAAGGAGGCCTCCACATTGTACCGGGTAGCCAATCGTGCCATGCTCTTCAATACACAGTGTTGAGAGTCCCTGTGCTGCGCAGGACCCGGCTGCAGCACTTCCTGCCGGCCCTGCTCCGATAACAATGACATCGTAAGGCATAGGGATTTTTCCGGGGGAAAAAAGGGAGAATACTTCGGGGGTGTTATTTCACGCTCGGCTTTCTAAAAGTACGTCCTTTGGGGGCCTGGTCGTGTGATCCATCGACCTCTTCCTGGAGATACCATCCCAGCAGGATTGAAAAAAGACCAAAGACTAAGGCAAATATACCCAGCACGCTCAGGAAGAGATTTTTCGATATTATCGGGAAATACCAGATCAATCCTCCCAGGAGCGCACCCCCGGCAATAAACATTCCCGGAATAAGGATATATTTGGTTTTCGGGTGCGTGAGGGCGAGGGTAACGTCAAAGAAACCCGAGTAAACAGCGATACCTGCAATGACCAGGACAAAGATGTTCGCAAAAATGTCATGTGCGAAGAATGAGACCACACCTAATGCAAGGAGAACCGCAGACAGGGAGAACCAGAACATTGAATCGTCACTTTTCGATGTGATAGCGAGAATCAGGAATCCTCCGATTCCCACCGCGAGTAGAACCCAGAACAGGGCATAAAACGTGGCAAGGGTAACATCCGGCACCAGCAGAGCCAGAAGCCCAAAGATAATACCAATCACACCCTGAACGAGGCATGACGTTTTCGTATCCATAATGTATCACCAAATCATAAGGGATGTATGTGTCCCGGTGTCATGCACCTATATAGGTGTTCCGACTACAAAATCTATCCTATCAAATGCAGCGTCTAAAAAAAATGCTGTTCCTACTCCTACCAGAAATCAAAAAACTGAATCCCACAGATTTTTTCGATTGCGTACAGGATCCCAAAGAACAGGACTGCATACAGGACGAAGCTGACAATAAACTTTATCCACCCGTTCAATCCCACTGCGGTTACGATTGCATTTGATAACGTATCCGCGATGAGGATTGAACAGAGAATGCCGAGAAAAAAGGCCGCCCATTTTCTGACAGATGACATATCCATGATTATGTATTGGATGCCGGAGTATTAAAACATAAAAACCCGGGCCCCTGGGAAATTATCCGGTGTATCCTGTGCATGAAAAATACTCCGGGGACCGGATTTTTATCCGCCACACTGCTGACACGGTTGTTACTGCCAAAAGTCAGATGTACCAAAAACAAGAGATCTGGTACCGTTCTACCGGCAGTGCCAGGGCATGCGATCTTCTTCAATATTTTTTTTTTATTCTGGTGGTGCCGGGGAAGTACTCATTTTCCCCGGGAAAAAAGTTTTTAATTAACCGGTTTTCATAATACGGTGGGTGAGGTTCTGGATCGAGCGGGGGATGTGCTCTTCAATGAACCCGATGATGCGCTGGGTCATGTTTGTCCTCTGGGTCTCTTTTATGAGATCGAGTTTATTGCCCGGCGTCGTATACACAGTCCTGTTAACGTAGGTAACGCCGGCAACATCCTGGAGTTCTTTCGCGTCGTAAATCCGTGGGCCGTATTTCGGTTTACCTTCTGGTGATGAATACGGCGTTCCCGTAGGCCGGATGGCTGCTGGTTTTGTTAGAGAATGGGGGGGGTTGGCTATGAGAAGGAAGTTCGTTCAGATTGGGTCTGGTGCGATGAACCGGGCAACAACGTCCCGGCTGGAACTTACAATCGGCAAAATTATCCCGATGCCGGATGAATAGTGGATGGAAACGAGATGGATGATCAGATAATGGAAGACGAGCCCTGTGAACAGTGCCGGGTCTGCAGCCGGATCTTCGGCCCCGGTATTGCGCCTACCGTGCCGAATGTGTACGTCTGGATGGAGCGGGAGCGGACCAATATCCTGCGCTGGTTTATCGCGTTCATGGAGAAAAGTACACCGGTAAACTGTGCCGACCTCTTACCCCATGACCACGGGAACATTGTCTCTGTCGAGATGCGCAATCCTGACACCGGTGAGTATGTCACGGTCTGCCCGTTCCTGCGCCGCGTAACAAAAGAGCGGTACCTCTGCGGGATCCACCTGGTGAAACCCGATATGTGCTGTACCTACCAGCCGTGGATCTGGGGCGAGACCTATTTCAACCGGTGCAAGGGTCTTAAAAAGATCGACCAGAGCGGCAGATGGCCGCTCTGATAATTTCCGGAAATGGGCAGAATGGGCTCGGGTTGGCCACTTATCTTTTTTTATGGGGGGATATCACATTCCTCGTTTCGGCCGGAAAATTACGGGGTACTCATTTTGGGGATGCCAACAGTGGGTAGATTTCCCCGAGCGAAATTTCCGTGTAGTATGTTTCGGGTGGACAGGAAACCGGGGGTTTACTCTCGGGTGAGTTTTGGGACCGATTCCCCACGTCGGTAATAATTCCGACCCCCGGATGAGTGTGGTCCACAACCCCACCCGACACCTGCCCGGCCATTCCCCACGACCTGCCCGGTTACCGGTTCATACAATGATGAGACTATTTATCAATCATGAGTCACAACTCCCATTCAACTGATACTAGGACGGATCTACCATGTTTTTTGTCCTCTATGTTGATGACGAGCCGGACCTGCTTGAAATATGACGGCTTTTCCTGGAGAAAGGCGGTGAGTTCAGCGTCACTACCTCGACTTCTGCAGAGGAGGCGCTGGAATTACCCTCCATCCGGTCGTACGATGTCATCATCTCCGATTACCAGATGCCGGACATGGACGGGATCGCGTTTTTAAAAGTGGTGCGGGAACGGTTTTGGGATATCCCGTTCATCCTTTTCACCGGACAGGGGCGCGAGGAGGTCGTGATCGATGCGATTAACAATGGTGCGGATTTTTATCTCCAGAAAGGCGGCGACCCGAACGCCCTGTTTGCCGAACTCTCGCACAAGATCCGCCAGGCCGTCAGGGGAAAACAGGCAGAACGTTTGCTCCATGAATCGGAACGACGACTTGCCGATATCATCGACTTCCTGCCCGATGCAACCTTTGCCATCGACCGGTCCGGGCAGGTGATCGCATGGAACCATGCCATTGAAGAGATGACCGGTATCCTCTCGAGCGACATGCTGGGTAAAGGAGCTTATACATATGCGGTCCCGTTCTACGATTCCCATCGCCGGGTTCTCATTGATCTCGTCAATGAACCGGATGATAAAATCGCGGAACTCTATGCAAACAGTTCCCTGACCGGCAACTCGCTCACGGCAGAGACCGATCACTCCCACCCGAAAGGTTACCGGATTTCTGTACTTGCCACGGCAGGTCCACTCTATAACCCGTCCGGCGAGATCACCGGGGCCATCGAGTCTATCCGGGCTATCACGGATCGTAAACGTAACGAAACTGCGTTGCAGCAGGTCTCGACGGAACTGCAGTTGATCTTTAAGAACAGGATCAACGCGTTTATCGTCTGGGAGTCGGTCTTTGATGAGAACGGCAGGTATGTCAGTTTCCGTTTCGGGCAGTTCAACGATGCCTATGCCCGGCTGGCGAAGGTAAAATCCGAAGACGTATTGGGAAAAGATGTGTTCGAAGTCTGGCCAACCACCGAGCAGGGCTGGGTGGAGGCGTATGGCAGCGTGGCCACGACCGGTGTCCCCCGGGTATTTGACATGTACCATGAGCCGACCAAAGGATGGTACCATTGCAATGCCTATCGCCCGACGGATTCGACTGCACTGGTCTGTGTGATCTTTGAAGATATCACGGAACGCCGGCGGGCTGAAACGGAACTCCGGGCTGCTTATGAACAGATCACCGCTGCCGAAGAGGAACTCCGGCAGCAATACGAGGAACTGACGCTGAGTGAGCCGCGTACCTGTGAGAGCGCTGGAAAGTGTCGCGAGCTGGTTGAACATGCCAACAGCATCATCATGAAATGGGATAAATCCGGGACGATAACCGTTTTCAATGAATTTGCGCAACGGTTTTTTGGCTTTACCCGCGACGAAATTGTCGGAAAGCCCGTGATGGGGACCATTGTCCCGGCCACCGAATCCGGATCTGATCGGGATCTCAGTCTCATGATTGACGACATCATCGATCATCCCGGGAACCATATTTTTAACGAGAATGAGAACATCACCCGCGACGGAAGGCGTGTCTGGATCCGGTGGCAGAACAAAATCCTGCTAGATGAAAAGGGGCAGTTTGGCGGCCTGTTCAGTATAGGGACAGACATCACGGAACGTAAAAGGGCAGGAGGCGCTTTTGGAGAGCGAAAATAGGTACCGCGATATGTTCGAGCTTAATAATGCGGTCATGCTCATCGTCAATCCCGAAACCGGCAGCATCACGGATGCAAACTCTGCCGCCAGCGACTACTATGGTTACAGCCATGAGGAGTTCTCCCGGCTGGTGATGATGGATATCAATATCGCTGATCCGGCAATCACCAGGAAGCAGATGTCCCATGCCGCAGAAAACCACGGGTCAGTCTTTACCTTCCGGCACCGGAAAAAGAACGGGGAGATCCGGGATGTCGATGTCTTTAGTGTCCCCATTACCCTTGGGGGCCAGCGACTGCACCATTCAATCGTCCAGGATGTAACCGGGCGCAAACGGACAGAAGAGGCACTCTGCCAGGCAAACCGGAAACTGAACCTGCTCTACGGCATTACCCGGCATGATATCAGGAACCAGCTCCTGGCACTCGAAGGATTTCTTGAAATTTCCAAGGAATTTCTGGGTGATCCTGCCCGTATATCAGAATATATTGCACAGGAGGAGAAGATCGCGGAAACCATCGCCCACCAGATCAGTTTCACCAGGGATTACGAGGACCTGGGGGTGAAGGCTCCCGCATGGCAGAAGGTAAACGCGATTGTGCAGGAAGTCACCACCCGTCTCCCGATGCAGAACATCCGGGTTGATGCCGATGATCCTGACCTGGAAGTGTTTGCCGATCCGCTGCTGGAGAAAGCCTTCTATAATCTCATCGATAATGCCCTCAAGTACGGGGGAGAGAAGATGACTGCCATCCGCATGACAACCCATAAAGACAATGGGCAGCTGGTCATTGCCCTGGAAGATGATGGCAATTATGTGTCGCGTGCCACAATTAATGTCCGTTTTGTTGACAGAGTTTTTGTCCGCTTTTGATATATTTTCGGTCTTTGTTGAAATTGATTTTGTTCATGTAG
>JBAZRZ010000018.1:0-39117 GCA_041662685.1 Methanoregula sp. | reverse complement strand
TACTAGCATAACATTGTAAGGAGACACCATACCTTAGATCTTTCGGTTGTTTTTCACTCGATTTTTCTTCGTGAGGAAATCATTTCTACAGAGCATAATTTCCTTTCCTTCCACCGTCTCCTTCACCTCGATCAGAAGCGCCAGTCCTGCCGCTACGATCAGGATGAGACCGGCAACAGTAAAGATCGTGTGATAGGCGAGGATCTGTGCATCCAGGTACATAAGAGCGGAAGCCACCTGCATCACTGCAGGAGTGTGCACGTTCACCACGGAGTGGACCGAAAGGGCGAGCATATTATTTTCTATGGAATTGGTGAGCAGGGTGGAAAAAATGGCAATTCCAAACGCACCGGCAACATTGCGTACCAGGGCGAGAACCGCGGAAGCACTGCCGATCTCACCAGTGGGAACAACCGCAGCAATGATGCTGGTTCGCTGGGACATGCCGAACCCCATCCCGAGCGCCATGATACTGATCGGAATAATGATGTCCAATGGGCCGGAACGGACGTCCAGACCCGTGAACAGGTATATTCCGATTCCTGCAACAAGGGTACTCAGGGCGATGACATAGCGGGGCTGGATTTTACCCACCAGGCTTGTTGCCCCGATAGGAGCTGCACGCATCATACAGAAGGCCATAGGAATGAACAGAATACCGGTTTCGGTGGCACTTAAACCAAGAAATGTCTGACAGAATATAGGAATTAAAAACATCCCTCCCATCATGCACATGAAAATCATAAAATTGTTGATTATAGTGAGGACGAAGGCAGGGATCTTAAAGAACTTGAAATCGATGATCGGCTCAGGATGTCGGGAATCGATCAGGTAAAATACATACAGGAACATCCCGGACCCTGCGAAGCAGAGTACGATGGGGAGTGATGTCCAGCCCCAGTCATACGCCCGGTCCAGGCCGAAGACAAGGAGTGCGAGTGCAATACCCAGGGTGATCGCGCCATACCAGTCAAAGGAGACGCTCTTTTTATCGCTCACGGATTCCGGAATGAAGGTGTGGGCCATTGCGATCCCTATCAGGCCAATGGGGAGATTGATCAGGAAGACAGAACGCCAGCCGAAGAGATCGATCAGAGGGCCTCCGATGAGCGGACCGAACACAATGGCAGCAGCGAAGGATGATGACCAGATGCCCAGAGCCTGGGCCCGTTCCTTCCCGTTACTGAAATTTACTGCGATGATCGCCATGGCGGTGGGATAGTCGGCCGAACTGGCGATCGCCTGGATGATGCGGAAGAGGATCATCGAGCCAAGATCCCAGGAAAGGCCTGCAAGGATCGAACCGACAATGAAGATCGAGAAACCCCAGATGTATACTTTTTTCCGGCCGATCGTATCCCCGAGTTTGCCCCATACCGGCACGAAAACCGCATTCGCAAGGATGTACGCGGTGGCTATCCAAGCAGCATCGGAGGTGAGGATATTAAAATCCAGCATAATCTTCGGTACGGCAAGGCTTACCACGGTCTGATCCATGGCGCCGAGAAATGTACCCACCATGACCGTAAGAAGGATCAGCCACTGGTTTCGGTTATTTTCTGCTATAGTTGGGGAATTATTTGGAGATCCACATCTTCGCGGACATACCATTCTTCAATTCAGGATAAGCAGTTACGTCATAGGAGACCCCGGCATCAAATTCCTGCTCCTGTTGCTTGTCAGAGATGCTGAAGACGATATCCCCCACCCGGGAAGCCGGTGCAACCGTTTCGACTACGCCCTGATACTGCGATGACGGGAAGGCATCTACGGTAAACATCACATGCTGGCCGGGGTAGAGATCCTTGAGGCCCTTGTCTTCCTGCACCCTGCCTATCACACGGAGCTTCTGCGTATCGATCATGGAAATCACAGGGTCCATGGCGGTTACTCTCTGACCCTGGGTGTCTTCGATGCCCGTGATTACCCCATCCGTTTTTGCAGAAAGGACCTCATCTCCGACTTTCGCAAGTACCTGGTTCCGTCTGACGTGATCCCCTACTGAGACATACAGCAGATCGATAACACCAGAGGTACTGGGACTGATAGAGATCACGGGAGCGGTAATCTGGGAGTTCTCGATATAAATCTCGCTCTGAACATCGTTCCAGTAGAGAAGCCCGGCAATGGCAATCAGGATGAGAAGGACGAGCAGTCCTCCGAGCAACCAGGGATTGCCGCGTCTCCTCTTTATCAGGTTGGCAACCTTCCCTTCCTTTTTACCGGGTATGATTTCACCTTTTATTTCAGAAGCCATCACGGTTTGTTCATCTGTGGCTGTCATATTATTCAATCCTCCAATCGCGACTGATGGCATTCGTCATGTTTCCTCTAAATGTCGTCTCATTCGTCAGACCAATTCATTGCTTTTTCAGCTTCGAAGTGATCCATGTCCGCTTCGCTTACAGAACGATGCCGGCGATTACGATGATACCACCCGCGATGAAAGGATAGAATGAGCTGAGACCGCCGGCACCGGTTGTTGCGCTGGTAGAGCTACCTGTCGCGGACCCACTGGATAGGGAGCTGCGGATTCTATTGGCCCCCCCACCGCAAGAGTGCGGAGATCAAGCGTAGTTATCGATGAGCGTGTGTTACCCTGTGGGTCCTTCCACTGGACCTGTACCGGCACTGCGGAGAGATCGTTTGAGGTAAATGCCAGAGTAAATCGCGTAAAATCATTCGATGCCAGCGAACCGATCAGATAGTTCTGGTACTGCCCCACCGGCATTGCTGGTGCACCGACAGAGATAACCACGGCTTGGGCCTCGGGGATGCCGGCATTTCCGACATCGCCGGTCATCGTATAGGCCCCTGCATTGCCAATCAGTGCTATATTATTGATCACCAGGACTGCCGCAGACTTGTCCACGCCAATGTTCAGAGGCAGGACAACACTCGTTGTATGAACGTTATCCCCATTGCGAAAGCTGACATTGAAGGTCACATCGGACTGCTGGTGCGGTGTTATGTCAAACGGAACTTTCACCGAGGTTCCGGCCTGGATGGACTCCACATACTCTTCTGAGGGAGACATGTCGTTTCCCGGGGAGGATGCAGTGATAAGGACGTCAGATATGTCACCGAGCCGTGGGTTCACAATACTTACATCCACCGTATCCATTTTTTCAAGGGAGAATATGTCGGGCTTCTTCGAGACACTCGTTCTCACCTCGGTCGAGTCGACTTTCAATTTGATCTGGGTATGGATAGCGGAAGTCCCCCACGCATTTGTTGAAACGGTGAAGAGCGGGAGAAGCGCCCGATCGGGACCATCGAATCGTATGACGAAAGTATAATCGACCGTTGCTCCCGGTCCTATCGAAGTGGAGGTAGCAAATGCACCCTTATTGATTACGTCAACATTGGGATCAATAAGATCCGGTTGAGAAATTGTCACGGAAGTGTTCGCTGCATTAGTGACATGAACCGTCAGGGTGCCGGTCTCATCCGGGTAAAAAACACCGGGTGTGAGATCATACCCGGATACATACGCAAGCGCTGCTGCATCCTGGGGCTTCGTTGCTGAGACAACGCTGGTGGCCGCTCCTGCAGCAGTGATCATACATGCCAGCGCGATAAAACTGAATAAAACCAATACTCGTTTCATTTTTTTCTGTCCTGTCAATCTTGCATACCTGATAATATACTTTAGCCCATCCGAAAGCAGTCATGTAGTGCGCCGTATGCATTCTACGCATGCATTATACCGGATCAATTGCGGCCGATCGCATTCGTTCGGCATCTTTTCAGAGTCTCTTATGAAAATACTCATCGTCCACTATTAAAACTTACCATTAAGTCAATTTTATTACTCAACAGTCAGGTTTATTATTCATTCCATAGTAAATAAGAACAAGATGCCCAAAGTTGTCCCGGAATACAAGGAAGAAGCAAAGAAAAAGATCATCGCCGCAGGTCGCGAAGTAATGAGCAGGAAGGGGTACTACGCCACCACGATGGATGACATCGCTGCGTATGTCGGCGTAAGTAAAGGGGCACTCTATATGTACTTCGGAAGTAAGGACGAACTTGTCATCGAGATCGTGAAGGCATTTCCCGAGCAGATCCGCGAGATAACGATGTCGATGTTCCCGAGTGCCCCTCCGCTTGATGCCTGGACCGCTGTCATCGATCTCTACCTGGGAAATAATGGAGAACAGAACGCCCTTTTTTTCGAGTTCCTTTCCATGACCGCCCGGAATCCTGAGATCGCGAAGAGTTTCTCTGATAATACGATGCTCGGACTCCAGAGAGCTACCCTCGGGGTCGCGGAACAGCAGCGACAGGGACTCGTCTGCCAGGGGGCCGATCCCCGCACTATCGCCCTTGCCATGGCAAGCCTAATCCACGGTCTCCGGTACTTCTCCCTTGTTGGAGTTGAACGGGATGAGCTCCGCGAGCGCTGGATAGAGATAGGGAAGATTCTGCTCGGATATAAGGGGATTCCAAGTGTGGAAAGGGAATGATATCTGAACAAAAGAAGGTCCCCCTGTCGGGAAATCCCCGGTAATAAAAATAGGTGCCGGGTCTCCCCGGCGCGGTTGTTTTCCTGCGGATGGGGCCCACCGGGAATTTACATCAGGGTTACCAGCAGCCAGAATAAGACGACGGGCAACACGATCGACACAACCATACCGTACAGGTTGATGGGTTTCACCAGTTCGGGCCGCTCCCACTTCCTCTGGGCAAGATAACAGAGGGTGGTAACCATGATGGTTGCTGCAAGGAATAGGTACACGGCAATCATGAATTTGTCAAACAGCTTGAGCACCCCGAGACCCGGCAGCAGGGACACCTGGCTGAAATCGTACATGACCGCGGATATGAACATGCTCGTCGTGAGACCATACCGGAGGGGCAGCAGTTCACGGTGCTCCAGATTGATGAAGAAGGAGAGCATCGGGATGAGACAGAAGAGCAGCGGGGGGAGGAGCGTCTGGATGATCGAATCCATCGGATTCTTGGTCACCGGGACATTGAAGAACAATCGTGAATATGTCTGACCCCAGGGGTACGAGTGGTCAGTCATAGAGAAAACGGGAGTGCCAATCGTCCAGCCAGGGATCTCAACCTGGGGGTCGATCCCGCTTTCGTTCACGGGGGACATAGATAAGATGCGTTTCATCGTGGGCCCCGTCTTCAATCTCGATCGGTACGGTCCCGGATTCGAACGGGTAGTTCCGGATATTCGGGGTTACGTCAAAGTCTGCCCTGACCCGGTACCACTCCTCTTTGACCGGCCCGGATTTATTTGCCGATAACGGTCTTACGGAATAGGAGCCGGAAGATACCCGGCCATTCATGATCTCGAACTCGGCGGTCTGGATCGTGGGATCGGTCCAGCGGAAATGAAGGTAGAAGTCCTCCGAGTAGGTTCCCTTGATAAAATCGACGTTATTGATCGCGTTGACATAGACCCAGACTTCCATTTTTTAAGGAAAGGTGTTCCCTGCGGCCGGGAGCGGGGGTAAGGATTCCGCGGCCGAAACTGAGGTGATCAGGAATAGGGAGATTATTACCAAAAAGACAAGAATAACTGGGATTTTCCGGGGATTAAACCGCATGGTAAAACGTTTACTTCTGGAAAATGAAGAGACTGCTGATTTTAGTCATTCTTCTGTTTTACTCCAGCAGTGTCACCACGGGGAGAACCGGCCTATTGATCCGATTACCAGCGCGAGCGGGGTGAAGCAGAGGACAAAGAGCACGGCGAGCACGATCGCCCAGAGGAGAATCTCCGGTATCATCGCCCGGGCCGGGGCAGGTGCATTCCCGGGGGCACCCGTTTCTCCTCCCGCAGGAGAGAAATCATCGTCGCAGGAATGCGCAATGAACCGGACACAGAAAACGGTAAGGAACGGCCCGAGACCAAGGGCAATGATCGGCCCGGCATACGGCACTAAAGAGAGCAGCTGGACGAGGACGAAGTTGAAGACCAGCCAGATGAGGATGATAACCCCTAGCCCGAGGAAATAATTCAGGAGCCCGATCCGGCTCAGGGTCTTCCGGATCTCCAGCACGATGAACGCCTCGCGAACACTTCCTGTCCGGGCGAACCGTATGGCACCGATGAACACGTACTGCGCAGCTATGAACAGGATCACAAGCTGGATAATCAGGAGCAGGATGATCAGGATGGTGCCTGGGGTCGATCCCCACCGGCTTGCCGGAAGCAGTCCGCCGGATGATATGTCATATTCGATGAAGGCAAGTATCGATGGTACCAGGATCCAGACGAGCGGGATGACGTGGACTTTCATCCCGTCAAGGCAGAGCCGCGGCCAGTTGTCGAACTCCGGCGGGACGGGAGAGCCTTCCAGCAGGCGCACGAGATACCCAGAGACGAAGAAATTGCAGAGGAGACCGGTGAAGATCAGCAGTCCCGCCTCACCCCAGGGAATCAGATTCCAGTGAATAGTCGTGCCTTCCAGGATCCTGCTGCTCTCCGCGAGCGAAGAGAGGAGCATCCAAGGCAGGCCAAGCAGGACGATTGCCAGCCAGCGGGACCATCAAGGGTTGCCCGGGTAAAGGCAGCAGACTCCAAGACAAAATGGCTGACATCCATAGCGTATCCGGTCAATTATCTGCGGCGTCGGTACAAAAGACACACGGCTTCTGCACCAGTATAGAGGACGAAATAGTGTGTGCAGAAATTACCCTACCGGTTATTCGGCCAGCGAGCCAGCCGGGAGCTCTGCATCGTCCGGGTGGCGGATCTGCACCCAAATATCCCCGAAGAACTCTTCCTGCCGTAGGGAACACCGCCCTTCATGCGCCAGAAACAACAACGGAATATACACTTCCGGCATGCCCCATCCCAGTTTCTCGCAGAGCTCGGCCAAGGTCATCTCCCCATCAATCTCAAGGCACGAAAGGCACCCCTCCAGGACATACGATGAGGCGGCCTGGTAGCCTTCATCATGGGCAATGCTGCACACATCATCCGCATCGACAAGGAACGCTTCAGTTGGATCAGCGGCCATCCGCCGGCACCGCCGCTCTTCCTTCTCGATGTTCTTGAGCTCGGTGATCAGCTCGAACAGCGTAATCGGGCTCTTTCGCATATTCTTGCGATCGAGCCGGCGCTGGATCTCATGTTCGAGCCGTTCGACAATTCCGAGGCGGCCGGTATATTCAATCTCCCCATCCGGAAGCCCGTCATAATCTTCACCCAGCGAGTCGCCATCATCCTCACCCTCTTCTTCGTCCGGGGATGCAAGGATCTCCAGCTGCTCAGACTTCATGCGCAGGAGCGTGGCTGCGTAAAAGAGGGTGCGTCCCGAGAGCTTGAGGTTGAGTTCTCGCCGCCGCTCAAGTTCTTTGAGGAACCGGTCGGTCACTTCAATGATGTTGATATTCCAGGGATCGATCTCGCCCCGCTCGGCAAGCCCGACCAGGATCTCGATGGGATCCTCCAGTGCTCCGCCGTTGTCTGCTTCGATTGCCGGCAGCGCTTCGCTTAGGATTTCAACAGCCCCGGCTGCCGTATCCCCAGCGGATTCCGGATCTTTTCCCCCATCAGCGGGTTGGGAGGCAATCTCGTCCGGACGAACCGGTGAAGGGTCAGAAAGGGCCGGTTCCAGATCCGTCCGTGTGGCGGGCTCTTCAGGAGGGAGTGCCATGTGCCTTGACCCCGGTGACCAGCGTGCTCTTGTCGGAACGCAGCGTGACACCCATGATGCGTTGCGCTGCGTCGATCATCGGCTTGCGCAGCGAAACGATCACGAACTGCGAGTTGGGAGCGAGTTCGGTAACCATGGATGCAATCCGTTCCACGTTCGAACCATCCAGCGACATATCCACTTCATCGAATGCATAGAACGGGGCAGGAGTAAACCGTTGGAGAGAGAAGATGAACGCTAAGGTAGTAAGTGACTTTTCCCCGCCGGAAAGGGACGAGAGGAGGTGCACTTTCTTGTCACGGGGTTTAACGGCAAACGTCATGCCGCCGGCAAACGGGTCCTCTTCAGTCTCTAAAACAAGATTCCCGCTCCCACTGGTAAGGCGGGCAAAGATCTCCCGGAAGTTGGTGTCAATGGCCTTGAATGCAGCAGTAAATGCCTCGAATTTCATCTGCTCGACCTGCTCTATCCGCTCGATCAGGCTCGTCCGCTCGCTCGACAGGGTCTCCTTGCGCTCCGTCCGCTCGTCCACCTGCCGCTCTACCTTCTCATACTCTTCGATGGCGAGCATGTTCACGGCGCCGATCTTCCGCAGGGCACCATCCGCTTCGGCAATCTTGCCTTCGATCTCCGTTAAGGAGAGCATGGTGTCCATATCACCCACCTGCTGTTTGAGCATCTCAACTTCGATACCCAGGGTTTTGGCACGCTCATCAATCGCTCCTAACTGGATGCTGATCCGCTCCTTGTCAGCATCGAACTTCATGAGCTTGAGTTCCGAGTCCTGGATATGCTGGGAGGCTTCGCCGCGTTTGGCACGAAGCTCATCGAGTACGCCGGAGAACTCCTTCTGCCGCTCTTCAAGGGCAGCAATCTGGGACTTGTGGGTAACGATATGCTCGTTTGAACCCGCGATATCGGTATCGATCTGGCGGTTGCGCTCATCCTGGCGGTTGCGATCTTCGCCCAGTTCAACCAGGCGGGCATTGAAATGCTGGCGCTCGCGCTGGGCATCGTTGATATCCGCTTCCTTGTTGCGGAGCCGGCGTTCCGATTCCTCGATCTCCTTTCGCTTCTTCTCCATCTGGTCGGTGAGGGCCGGGATGTTGGTATCATCGAGACGCTTCTTGATCTCGTCGATCCTGACAGTGAGCACATTGATCATATAGGTTGTCTTGTCAAGCTCGCCTTCAAGCACACCAAGCTCTGCACCGCCATTCCGGGTCTCCTCCGCCTGCCGGGCAACCGCCGCTTCAATGGTCTGCTTCTCGACCGTAATTGCCTCAAACCGGCGTGAGAACTCCTCGGTGAACATCCCGAACCGTGCGATCTTCTGGTCGATCTCGTTCCTTGTGGTGCGCCGGGCATCCACCTCTTCGACAAGACGCTTCGCTCCCGCTTCCAGTGTTGCGGCTTCGCCCTGTAATTCACCGAGATGCGACCGGATCCTCATGATCTCGTCATCGACTGCGGCCCCAAAGCCCCGGATCACCTGCTTCTTTGCAGACCCGCCGGTCATCGCCCCGCTCTTTTCGAGGATTTCTTCTTCGAGCGTAACCATGCGGTACTTGCCGATCAACCGGCGTGCCCGGTCAAGCGTATCGACCACAACCGTGCCACCCAGCGCAACCGCGAATGCCCGGTCGAATTTCGGGTCGTAGTCGATCAGGTTCACGGCATAATCGATCACACCCGGCTCCTTGAGCGGCGGAAGCTGGGGGGGTTTTAATTTATTGAGGGGTAGGAACGTGGCCCGGCCGAGCCGTTCTTCCTTGAGATACCGGATGGCATCCGCTGCGATCTGGTCATCGTCGCAGACCACGAACTGGAGCTTGTTGCCTGCGGCGATATTGAGCGCATTTGCGTACTCGGGTGGCGCTTTTCCCAGGTCGGCAACGGTACCGTGCACGCCTTCCATAGCCATGATCGTCTCGATCGCCTTGCCACCCGATTCCCCGCGTGCCTGCTGGGCAGCCTCAAGACGATACACGTCCTGCTCGGCGGACCGGATCTCGTTCTTCAGCCGTTCAAGCGTGGAGCGCTGGGCAAACATCGACCCTTCGAGTTCCGAGAGATTGCGATCCACCTCCTTCTTCTCTGCCGCAAGGTCCCCGACACTCTTCTCGCTGTCGATAAGCTGTGTCTGTTTTGCGGTGTATTCCTCGTCGAGTTGTTTTAAGAGAAGTGTGAGGCGTTCTAACTCGGTAGTGCGCATCCGGCTCTTCTCGATCAGCATATCCTGCTGGTGCAGAATCTCTGAACGCAGCCCCTTCTTCTCCTCGCTCTCTTTGAGGAGAGCGAACAGTTTCTCCCGCGAACCTTCCGTATCCTCGGAATGGGCTTTGAGTTCGGTCTCAACCTTTTCCAGCTGGGCCTTGAACGTCGCCACTTCCATGGCAACATTCGTGCGATCGATGGTGAGGGAACGGATCTGGTCCGTGCATTCGGCTACCCGCGCCTCTGCTCGTTTCGTATCCATGTACACACGGTTGATCGCTTCGAGATTGGTCTCTTTTTCCTTCCGGAGGCGGACAATCGTCTGCTCGGCGAGCTTGATCCCGCCCTTGGCTTCTTCTAATTCTGCGATCAGTTTGAGATAATCCGATCCGCTCTTCTTGTTGATCAGATCGTCGATATCCTTTAAATCCGCCTTTAAGTAGGCGAGTTCATTCTCCTCAAGGCTCCGGTCTGACGCGATCCGTGTCAAGTGGATCTTGTGCTCTTCGGTTGAACGCAGGAGCGAGTTGAGTTCCTTTTCCCGATCATGCAGCTGGGCAACTGCCTGGCAGTTCTGGAAATACGAGAGATCTTTCTGCCATTTCTGGTACTCAAGAGCATGTTCGCGCTCACGCTTGAGTTCATGAGCCCGTTTGCTCAGCTCTATGAGCAGGAGCTCCTCGCGTTCGATCCGCTCCCGCACGATATCGAGCTCCGAGAGGGCAAGTTGTTTCTTGGCATCGAACTCAGAGACCCCGGCGATTTCATCGATGATCTTGCGCCGCTCGAAATCGCTCATCTCCATGATGCGGGTCACATCACCCTGCATCACCACGTTGTACCCATGGGGTTTGATCCCATGCTTTGCGAGATGATCGACGATATCGCTCTGCTTGCAGAGCCGGTCATTGAGGTAGTTATAGCTGTAATATCCGTTACCGGTCCGCTTGATCCTCCGGCGGATCTTCGTGCCGTCAGAAAACTGGAGGGCGACCTCAGCGATATTGCGCCCGGAGTTCAGGTTGATTAAGTCCGTGAGCTTCTCTGCACGGAGATTGCGGGAACTCGAAAGTGCCAGGACAAAAAGAACAGAGTCGATGATGTTACTTTTGCCGGACCCGTTGGGCCCGGATATCACCGTGAACCCTTCTAAAAAGGGGATTTTTGTCTTTTTGGAAAAAGACTTAAAATTATCTATCTCGAGTTCTGTGATATGCAAAGATCCGGCCCCTTATTTCTTTGCAGGATCCTTTGTTTCTTCTGCAGCATAGATGAGGTCGGCCTGTTTGGGCTTCCCTGCCATACCTTTCTTCTGGCCATAACCTGCACGGGCAACGATGTAATCCTTGTCTCCGCGCCGGGGCTCAAGTTTCATGGTCCCGTCCTGCTGCATGATCATGTCCATTGCGGGCTCTGCTGGGGCTGCCGGCACATCGGGCTGGCGTGCGCCTTTGCGCATGACAACCGTGCTGCCACTCGATGACGAGCTTCCGACATCTGCGGCGGCCGGATACGGCTGTGAACCCTGGACAACGGTCGGGGCTCGTTTGAGTTCCTGACGGCTGCGTTCCTCGGTCTGCTTGGACATCTTCATGGAAACAGACTTGAGATCCAGAAGTTCCTGGGTGAGACCCTTGACCAGTGCTTCCATATCTCTCATCTTCATTTCCAGTGCCGCAATCCGATCCTCAGTCGCAGCCCCCATTCCTGAATTTTCTATCATTGTTATCAGTAACTCCTGTTTTTTAGTTCTTGCCCAGGATACCCGGTCTTTGCATACCGTTGCACCCACCAGAGGTTCTTCTATGTACAGGTGTGGCGCATACCTTATTAATAATAGTAATGATCGCCTGATTAGAAAAAAAGGTTTGTGCTTTATTGTGATACATTATATCAAAATGATATATAGTCCTCATTTTCCATTCAATAACCGTATTTAAAAAAAACGGCCGGGCATTCATAAAACAGCAGTGATTCCTGCTGAATTGCTGCTGTTTTTTTAAGAACCGTGACCCGGGAGCGGTTTGTTGTTACCATGTATGGTGCACCCGGTAATTTTCTTCAGTTAGTGGGGTCTTAAGAAAAGGTATTACCTGATCCAAGCGAACCCTAGTCCATATGTCTTATCTGTCTAAAACTGATCCAGAAATAGCAGATATCATCGAAAAAGAACGGCTTCGCCAGACCAACGGGCTCGAACTTATTGCATCGGAAAACCTCGTATCCCACGCGGTACTTGAGGCAATGGGCTCGATCATGACCAACAAATATGCCGAAGGTTACCCGGGCAAGCGGTATTACGGCGGCTGTGGGTTCCATGATATGGCTGAGAATCTTGCCCGCGACCGGTTAAAGAAACTGTTCGGGGCAGAACATGCCAACGTGCAGCCGCATTCCGGTACCCAGGCAAACATGGCGGTCTATTTTGCGTTCATGAACCTGGGAGATACCCTGATGAGCATGAAACTCCAGCAGGGCGGTCACCTGTCCCACGGCTCACCGGTCAGCTTTACCGGCAAGTTTTACAAGGTCGCCCAGTATGGTGTTGACCCGAAGACCGAGACCATTGATTATGGTGTAGTCGAGGAACTGGCCAAGAAGGAGAAGCCGAAGATGCTGGTCTGCGGTGCGTCTGCATACCCGAGAACCATCGACTTCAAGGCATTCCAGTCGATTGCTGACGGGGTGGGCGCATATTGTATGGCCGATATCGCCCATATTGCCGGGCTCTGTGCAACGGGCGTCCACCCGAACTCGGTCGGCGTCGTGAACTTCACCACGACCACCACCCACAAGACCCTCCGGGGACCCCGTGGCGGCGCAATCATGTGCAAAAGTGAGTACGCAGCGGTCATCGATAAGGCGATCTTCCCCGGCATGCAGGGCGGCCCCCTCATGCACACGATCACGGCAAAGGCAGTCTGTTTCGAAGAAGCCCTCAAACCTTCGTTTAAGGTCTACAGCCAGCAGATCGTCAAGAACGCAAAGGTGCTGGCCGAGACCTTAATGAACAACGGCCTCCGGCTCGTCTCCGGTGGTACCGACAACCACCTGATGCTCCTTGATCTGACCGCACAGGGTATCACCGGGCTTGAAGCAGAAGTCGCGCTCGGCAAGGCCGGCATTACGGTGAACAAGAACACGATTCCCAATGAGACCAAGAGCCCGTTTGTCACCAGTGGTCTCCGGGTCGGCACACCCGCCGTCACCTCGCGCGGCATGAAAGAGGCTGATATGCGTAACATCGGCAACTGGATTGCAACCATTGTCAAGGATGTCCACAACGAAGCCGTGATCAAGGATGTCCACGCAAAAGTCGAGACGATATCCAAAAAATTCCCGATCTATCCGGAATAATTCACCTCCATTTTTTAAGGAACTCTTATGGTCATAATCCTCGATGGAAAGAAGTGCTCGGAGATGCGCCTTGAACTCCTCAAAGAGGAGATCGGGGATTCCGGGCTCTATCCCCACCTCGCCACCGTGATTGTGGGCAGCGACCCCGCATCGAAGATGTATGTGCGGATGAAGCACCGTGCCTGCGAGCCGGTGGGCATCGGATCGGTGGGAATTGAACTACCCGCTGATTCGACTACAGAAAAGGTGCTGGAATCCGTCCGGCAGCTGAACCAGGATGCCGATATTGACGGAATCCTCATACAACTCCCCCTCCCGAAACTGGTGGATGCAGAACGGGCGATCGAGGCGATAAGCCCAAAGAAAGATGTGGATGGGTATCACCCGGAGAACATGGGGCTCCTCTTCTCGGGCAGGCCCCGCTTTACCTCATGCACGCCCACGGGGATCATGACCCTCTTAAAAGAATATAAGATCCCGCTCGCAGGTGCCCGTGCGGTCGTGGTCGGGCGCAGTATCGACGTGGGGCGCCCCATGGCAGCCTTACTGCTCAATGCCGATGCAACGGTGACGTGCTGCCACAGTAAGACACAGGACCTTACTGAAGAACTGAAGCGGGCAGATATCCTTATTTCTGCAATTGGCAAAGCCCACTTCATCCAGCCGGCAATGGTAAAGCCGGGAGCGGTTGTCATCGATGTGGGCATCAACCAGCTGGACGGCAAACTGGTGGGCGATGTGGACTTTGCAAAAGTCAGTGAAATCGCATCTGCCATCACCCCGGTTCCGGGCGGCGTTGGCCCGATGACGATTGCCACCCTGATGGAAAATACCTACCGGGCAGCAAGGGTGAAGGCATGCAACAGTGCATAATCAACAAAATTACGATCGGCGGAGATGCCCCTGTCAGGATTATGGGAGTCATCAACTGTAGTTATGAGTCGTTTTATACCGACTCGTATATCCCCACGAACGAGATCCACAAAAAAGCGGTGGATATGGTAGAGCATGGCGCAGATCTTATCGATCTCGGTGCCCGCAGCACGGCCCCGAATGCCCAGGCAATCAGCGGGAGCGAGGAAGCATCCCGGATTGATGCGGCACTCAAAGAGCTTGACGGGACCGGGTTTACCATCTCTGTCGATACGATGAACCCGTGGGTGCTCGACGTCTGTCTCAAGCATGGCATTCACGCGGCAAACGATATCTCGGGTGTGTCATCCCCTGCATACACCAAACGCCTTGCCGAATCCGGGCTGCCGGCCCTTTTAATGGCGGCCAATTACAACCCGGGGGATGCGGTCGGACTGGACGCCACGATGAAGACGCTCCAGACTGTTGTCCAGCGGTGCGAGTCTGCGGGGATTGACAACTATGTACTCGATCCGGGTGTAGGGTACTGGAGTCCCCTGCGCACACCCGACAATGACTGGGAACTCTGCCAGAATTATGAACGTTTTTCTGAGTTCGGCCACCCGGTCCTTGCCGCAATTTCGCGCAAGAGTTTTATCGGCAACCTGGTGAAAAAGGAACCCGCAGATCGGCTTGCCGGCAGCCTGGCAGTCACGATGGTACTGCTCCAGAAAGGGGCATCCATTGTCCGGACGCACGATGTTCCCCAGACCCGGGATCTCATCTCGGTCTTTGAGCGGATGGTGAAGCGGTCGTGAACGCCTCGTTTGAGGTGTTCGGACTTTCAACCGGAATCATCCGTAGCGGCGACTCTGTTGCAGAACGTGCTGCCGATGCAGCGGACCGGCAATGCGGGGGCATTCATGAGGGGGATATCCTCGTGTTTGCCGAGACGGCCGTTGCAACGGCCGAGGGAAACATCATCGATCTCGCCACCATTACCCCTTCCCCCCATGCAGAGGAACTGGGGATAAAGTACCAGATGGACCCCCGCACCGCAGAAGTCGTACTGCGAGAGAGCGATTCAATTGTTGGCGGGATACCCGGCTTCTTGTTGTGCATGAAAGCCGGTACCCTGCTACCCAATGCCGGGGTTGATGCGTCCAATGCCCCACTGGGATGCGTAACTCCCCTTCCCAAAAACCCTGACCAGAGTGCCCTTACCATCAAAATTTTTTTCGAATACAGGTATAGCGTGAAGGTGGGCGTTATTATCGCTGACAGCCGGACGCACGCGATGCGCCTCGGGTGCAGCGGGGTTGCAATTGGCTGCGCAGGAATTACTGCGGTCATCGATGACCGGGGCAGGAACGATCTCTTCGGGCGCAAACTTGAAGTCACAAAAAGAGCGGTCGGGGACAACATCGTATCTGCTGCCGAGCTGGTGATGGGAGAGGCAGACGAGTGCACACCGGCAGCGATCGTCCGGGGGATCGGGTTACCCATCGGAGATCAGATCGGTATCGATTCTATCGCAGCTGAAGAATGCCTGTTCATGGGTGTGTTTGCAAAGACCCGGATGCAGGAGTAGAACCGGTCACCGCAGAACCATTATCTGCCTGAATACCTGTTACTTTCCTAAAGGATAGTAAGGGCAATATTACATAGTATCCCCCATACATAAATCGAAAGTAAAAACGGCAGGAGGCTTGAGGGGGCTGCCCTTATCCCGGCAGCACCTCGCAAATCCTGCAGTCACCAGGTGAATACCTTGGATACAACCACGCAACCGGGTACTACTATCCCTGATAACAGCACTCCTGATACGGGCCTCCCCTACAAGTGGGTCGCCCTGTCGAACACGACGATTGCCACGTTCATGGCCACGGTCAACGGGAGCATCATCTTAATCTCCCTCCCTGCCATCTTCAACGGCATCAGTATCAACCCGCTCACGTCCTTCCAGTACCTTCTCTGGATGCTGATGGGGACGGGGTTGTCACTGCCACCCTCCTGCTCAGCTTCGGCAGGCTTTCCGACATGTACGGGAGAGTGCGGCTCTACAATATCGGGTTTGCCATATTCACCGCAGGGTCCCTCCTGCTCTTCCTCACCCCGAATACCGGTGATGCCGGTGCCATCGAACTGATCCTCTTCCGGCTCATACAGGTGGTCGGTGCCGCGTTCATCCTCTCCAACAGCGCCGCGATCCTCACCGATACCTTCCCACCGGACGAGCGGGGCAAGGCGCTTGGCCTGAACATGGTTGCAGCCCTCTCGGGCCAGTTCATCGGTCTTTTGATTGGGGGAATCCTTGCGGTCTGGCACTGGCGCTACGTCTTTCTCATCAGCGTGCCGTTTGGCGTGATCGGCACCATCTGGGCGCTCATGAAACTCAAAGAACCGCCATACCCGAAAAAGGCCCGGAAGATCGATGTCTGGGGCAACCTGACCTTTGTCGGGGGCCTGGCGATCTTCCTTGTCGGGATCACGTATGCCCTGCTCCCGTACGGGAACGATGCGATGGGCTGGACAAACCCGTGGGTCATCGCGTCGATGGTCACCGGCATCCTGCTGCTCATCGCATTTCCCATCGTCGAGAGCCGGGTCGTGGACCCGATGTTCTCCATCGACCTCTTCCGGATTAAGAACTTTGCATACGGCAATGCTGCCGGGTTCCTCTCCGCGATTGCCCGTGGCGGCGTGATGATCGTCCTCATCATGCTCCTGCAGGGCATCTGGCTCCCGCTGCACGGCTACAGCTTCGAGTCCACGCCATTCTGGGCCGGCGTGTACATGCTCCCCCTGACCATCGGGTTTGTGATCATGGGGCCGGTCTCCGGTCTCTTCTCTGACAAGTACAGCGCACGCTGGATCAGTACCATCGGGATGCTCCTTGTGGCCCTCTCGTTTGTCATCCTTGCCCTGCTGCCCTATGACTTCGATTACCTGCCCATTGCCCTTGCTCTGCTGATCATGGGCATAAGGAACGGCATGTTTGCCTCGCCGAACTCCGCGGCAATCATGAACTCCGTCCCCCCGGAGAACCGTGGGGTCGCTTCCGGCATGATGTCGACCCTGATGAACTCGGGGATTGTGATTAGCATGGGGATGTTCTTCACCATCATCGTCGTCTGCCTGACAAAGGTGTTCCCCGCATCACTCTCTGCTGCCCTCACGAGCGCCGGGGCCCCCCAGCTCATACCCGCGACGAGCCACATCCCCCCGAAGGGTGCACTCTTCGCCGCGTTCCTTGGTTACAACCCGGTGCAGATGATCTTGGCCGGAATGCCACTTTCAGTAACGGGGGCGATCTCCCCGGCCGCTATCGCCCTCTTAACCGGGGCAACGTGGTTCCCGACACCCCTCGCCCGTGCGTTCATACCATCCCTTGCCTCTACATTCATCGTCGGTGCCATCATCTCGCTCATCGCAGCGGTGATGTGCACACGGGGAGGCGAGAGATACGTGTATGAGATTCACGCACCCGGCACAGAGGAAGCCCCAAAGGAGACTAGCCCACAAGAGGTAGCCGGAGAGAAGGTAAAATGAACGCAAAACTGGCATACAAGAGGTAATCTGCATGACCAACCGGTTAGTTGAGAAAAGATCCTGGTCGCAACAGACGGATCGGAAAGGAACAGGGCTGCTGTGGAAGAGGCCCTGAAGATCGGCCGCGTATGCGGATCGAAAGTGTTTGCCGCCGATGTTATGGATACCAGTGTATTCGAATCCGCGTCCCCGGACGTGGTGGTGATACGCGATACCTGGACCGTAATCCAGCGGGAGGTAGATGCCGCACTTGCCCAGATCCGCACGATGGCAGAAGGGGTAACCCTTGAAACCGTGATCCTCGAGGGGAAACCGGCTGCCGAGATCGTGAGGTTTGCTACAGAAAACAAGACCGATCTTATCGTTATCGGGACCCAGGGGAAACGCGGCTTTGAACGGCTGCTGCTCGGCAGTGTTGCAGAACAGATCGTACAAATGGCACCCTGTAAGGTCCTTGTCGTGAAGTGACTGCCCGGGGCAAACGACAAGAGCAGCCGGTCATTCCTGTCATTTCGCAAACAGGTTCAGGGGAGCAGATATACAGAAACCAAAAAAAGAGCAATTTCCGGTATATACGAGCGGCCAGGGCAGTTGCTCACCTGTGAATCAGCTCAAGCATTTCGAGTGCCCGCCGGGCAGCTGCCTGCTCTGCCAGGGGCTTACTCTCCCCGGTTCCCTCGCCCAGAAGCTCATGTAAGTAAAAAACCTGACAAATGAAGACCGGTTTGTGATCAAGGCCTGTTTTCATCGTCTCCTTGTATTGCGGGACTGCGGACCGATCCTTCTTCTGGTAGTATTCCTGCAAGATACCCTTCGCGTTCTGGCCCGGGTTGTAACTATTGAGCGCATCTTCCATGATCGCGTTCACAAAGTAGATCATATCATCGAGCCCGACTTCGCAGTACAGGGCACCAACGAACGCCTCGAATGCACCACCGGTGATCCGTTCACCGTACGTGTTCTGCTCCCCGATGGATTTCGGAATAAGACGCGTAAAGGCTTGTGCCCCACGCTGGCGCGTCAGGGCATCAAGAGCGCGGTTCGAGACTACGCTGCTTAAGATCCGGGTCATCTCTCCTTCGTTCAGCATCGCATCCCTACGGGTAAACAGCGACTGGGCGATGATAAGACTCAGGACACGGTCACCAAGAAATTCATACCGCTGCCAGTCCTTTTTTGTAATATCCCACTGGTCAGTACCCGAAATTCCGTAGGCAGCATTGAACCGGGTGACAAAAATATTGATAATCCGGTTTACATCCGGGTCAGGACTATGCAGGAGTTCTATGAGAGATAGCCCGGATTGCCCGTCCATAGAGGGAGTTTTATTGAGAGGTTGAATATACCTATCGCTTTCGCTCGACCCCGACCCGGCCCTTATCAACAACTAACGAGATGCCAAGTCCTTCAAGATATGCCCTGCTCTTGCCGGTGCCATGGATCAGCAGCTCTGCCAGGTCCTCTTTTTCATCGATGTCCGTATGGAGCCGGAGCGAGTCGATCACTTCGCATGAGAGACCTTCATCCTGTGCGATCTTCATGTGCTTTGAAAAACTCATCCCATAGTAATCGACATGGAACCGCTTGGGGTCCTTGATAAAGATCACATTCGTGCCCCCGCCGCGCCCGGGTACAATCGCCATATCACTCGTTGTGCCGGTGACCCGCTGGATCGACTCGCGATCTGCCAGAGGAAGATCCGCCATGAGGATGAGAATAGGACCTGTGCAGTCGGGCAGGATCTGGTTGAGGGAACCGCTGAGATCGGCATCTTTGATCGTGATCTGGACATCTTCACTGTCATAGAGCTCAGTGCTGACGATAACCGGGGTGCAGAGGGCATCAATAGTGGTGGTAATGACATCCTGCAGCATGGCACGGGCAAATGCCTCCCGTTCTGCCTGGTCGAGGATATCAGACAGGCGTGTCTTTGGGTTGACGGGTTTATACGGGATAAGAGCGTGCGGGCACATTGCATACCGGTGTACGCGGGGGAGGGAAAAAAGATGCTGATATGGTTCTGGTTCAAGATACAAAATCCCGCATATTTAACATCCCGGCTGCTGATAATTCCGGAATGGATGAACCCGTATTTACGGTAAAGAAGATGCCTGCAAAGATCGTTATGGGCATCAAACGCCGGACCTCAAACGCGGATGGCCAGAGTGTTGTTGATATTCCTGCCTGCTGGCAGGATTTCCCCTCACAAAAGGTGGCAGCTAAGATCCCCAACCGGGCAAAGACTCCGGCTTTTTTTGCCGTATACTCTGAATACGACAGCGACTGGACCGGCGAGTATGCCTTCATGATCGGAAGCGAAGTGACAAAGGCCGACAAAAGTCCCAAGGGGCTCGCAGTCACCCGTATTCCCGCCAGGAGAATAAGGAGATCGATGTGTACGTGGCAATCGATCCTGAACAACTGGAAAAGCTCCAGCAGTAACTCTTTTTTTCCCCATGCCCGGTTGGCCGGTTGTATATGAGCACCGTGAACAGGGTCAGCAGGATGTTTAGAATGGAGTAATTATCTGGTAGTCTTTCCCAATCTGTACTATGAAGCAACAACAGATCCGTTCAGCCCTCCTGATCCTCTCGTTTCTGCTCATGTCGATGACCTTTGTCTACATATCACCGGTCATTATGATGATGGGACTCTCACAGGGTGTGATAGCAGCGGGACTTATCTTCTGGATTGCGATGTTCATCATCGCATTCATCTTCGGCAGAGGATTTTGCGGCTATGCCTGCCCCACCGGGGCGGAGCAGATGATCATTGACCGGGCAGTAAAGCTCAATCTCCGGCCCGTGCCCTACCTGCGTAACCTGAAATACCTGTTCGCGGTCCTCTGGGTAGGAGGTATCATCCTGCTGGCAATCGGCGCGGGAAACTTAATCGTCAACCCGCTCTTCCAGTTGGGCAATGGTATGCCCCCCTGGACACTTGCCACCTTTGTGGTCTTTTACATAATCCTACTGGTTGTGTTCGCGATTGCCCTAGTACTGGGGCGCAGGGGTCTCTGTAATTATTTCTGCCCGATGTCCGTTGTCTTCATGGTCATTACAAAACTCAAAGACCTGCTCAGGATCCCCTCGCTTCATCTTGAGGCACAACCGGATGACGCATTCACTGTCAAAAATGTGATACCGCGTGTCCGATGAGCCTTGCCGTTGAGGATATGGTAAAAGGCAACCGTATGCAGAACCCAGAATGCATCCTCTGTGGGAGCTGTGTGGATACCTGCCAAAAAAACATCATTCGCTTTGCATGGCCCTGGAAAAAATAGTTTTTTTTAATTTTTTTTTTATTGAGGAGCCGGTGCCTGCGGCTCCCCGCCTTCCCGGAAATGATCCTGCAGGATAAGAATCTCAAACCGGCTCCCTTTTCCGGGCTCTCCGGTCTCTTTTATCGTCATACCGGTGAACAGAAGGATCTCCATTGCGAGGAACAACCCCCAGCCGGTTCCTTTTCCAAAACCACGCTCGAATATTTTTGCCTTGTCATCCACAGGAATGCCGGTTCCATTATCTTCCACAACCAGCACGACAACGGATGCTTTGCGGCTCACGGATATCCGGATCTCGGTTACGGCACCGCTGTGACGCCGGGTATTTTCAAACATGTTTGAAAAGACTTTTTCTAAGAGGGTATCGGCATACACCGATGCCCCATCGGTAAGATCAGTGACCCGTATCGTTTTTAGATCGGCATCCTCCATCGCCCGGTGTATTACATTCTTCAACACCTGCCAGCGGGGAGGTTCAACACCAATATTCTGGTAGTCCTTGGCAAACATGAACTGACGATGAATCTTATCGAGTGACAACTTTTCTTTTTCGATAAAGGATCGTTGTTTCGGGTCCTCCACCATCATCGCCAGCAGCTCGTTGTACCCGACAATCGCCGTCAGCTGGTTGAGCACATCGTGCCGGGTCACGCTCCCGACAATCTGGAGTTTCTTTAACGCAAACTCCAGAGATTTTTTCAGATCTGCTTGTGTTGGTTCAGCGCGGAAGCTTTCTCCGCTATTGCATTCAACCGCATCTTTGGCCTCACCCGTTTCGTTCTCTCGTTCAGACATCCCCGCTCCAGCGATATTGAGGGTGTATTGGCTGTTTATTCAGTCGTGTCATCTATGAACATCACAGTAAATATACTTGCCATTTACTTTTTTCTGACACCCCGGGTATCGATCCAAGGCATTACCTTTCAATAGCTAATAAAAAGAATGTTGTCTATGCAGCACCGGGTCATCACCTTCTCAAAAAATGTTTTTTTACCCTTAACCACCGTTTGCCGGAACCGGTGCGGGTACTGTTGTTTCCGGACTCCTGTCAGGGACGGGTGCCTCATGGCAAAAAAAGAGGTCGAAAAGACACTCCGGCATGGCGCTGCGATGGGATGTACTGAAGCTCTCTTCACTTTTGGCGAGCGCCCTGAAGAAGAACCCGGGTTTTTGCAGTATCTCAAACCATTGGGCTATAGAACGATTCTTGATTACTGCGAGGTGATGTGCAGGAAGAGCATTGAATACGGGGTCCTGCCCCACACGAATGCCGGTATACTCACGTTCGATGAGATGGAGCGCCTGCGCACCGTGAATGCCAGCATGGGACTCATGCTCGAAACCACCGCGCGGGTCCCGGCTCATGCAACCTCAAAGGGTAAGGAGCCGGAGGTTCGGCTCGCGACGATGGAAGATGCCGGTAAACTCAAAATCCCGTTCACGACCGGCCTGCTTCTGGGCATTGGCGAGAAGATGGCGGACCGGGAGGAATCCCTCTACGCAATCCGCGATATCCACCGTAAGTATAAGCATATCCAGGAGATCATTATCCAGAACTTCTGCCCCAAACCCGGCACTCCCATGGCGGGGCGTCCTATACCAACAACAGATGAGATCGCAAAGACGATCCGGATGGCACGCGAGATTCTGCCCCGGGATATCGCGATCCAGATCCCTCCCAACCTGATCGATGCCACTTCGCTCATAGCGTGCGGTGTGGACGATCTCGGCGGCGTCTCTCCGCTCACCATCGATTACGTAAACCCGGAACACCCGTGGCCGGCGTTCGAAGAACTCCAAACCATTGCCGGTGAGGCCGAACTCAAAGAACGGCTCTGCATCTACCCGCAGTATATTGAGCGGGGCTGGTACCACCCCGATTTGCAACCCCTAATAAACCGGCTCGCACAAACAGTAAAGGTAAGGAGCAGTTGACCGTGAAGCAGAAAAAACGCCTGTACGCCGGCAAGGCAAAATCGGTATATCGTACCGATGTGGATGGGAAACTCATTGTTGAGTTCCGTGACGACATTACCGCCTTTGATGGCGAAAAGAAAGATGTGCTCAAGAACAAGGGGAGCTACAATGCGGAAGTCTCGGCATTCCTCTTTGAATACCTTGGGAAGAATGGTGTGAAAACCCATTTTGTCAGCATGATCGATGCCCGCCACATGGTAGTGCGCGAACTCCAGATGATCCCCCTCGAAGTGATCGTGCGCAACATTGCTGCCGGTTCGATTGTACGGAACTACCCGTTCAAAGAAGGAACAAAACTCGATCCTCCGGTTATCGTGATCGATTATAAGGATGATTCACGGCATGATCCCATGCTCAATGACGAACTTATTATCGCCCTCAAAATTACCACCCCGGCAGAACTCAAAAAGATCAAAAAGGCGGCCCTGGAAATAAACCGGCTGCTCTTTGATCTGCTTGCAGCGCAGGGCATCACCCTTGTGGACTTCAAGATCGAGTTCGGCAGGCAGGGAAAAACGATCTGCCTTGGCGATGAGATCAGCATGGACTCGATGCGGCTCTGGGACAAGAAGAGCGGGGAGTCACTGGACAAGGACGTGTACCGTTTCGAAAAAGGCGATGTGATGGCTACCTACAACCGGGTGGCACAGCGGATCACAACATCAGCAAAGAAGCGGTGAAGGAAAAATATTCCGGCAAGATGTTTCGTCCCTCACCGGGTCGTGCCCAGGTCCTGTGAGTGGGAGGGAATGCGCTTGCCACGGTAATTCATCCTGAGCGGGCACAAGAAGAAGATACCCGTTCAGGATAACATTCCCGCACTTTGACCCGGCGATCCGGGTTAAAAAGAGCGCAAAGACTAATGTCTTGAATACATAAACTATCGGTACAGGATAGAGGACGGTCAGATACCATGACAGATGAAAGTGCAGAACATGCGGATATGCTCAAATGGGCAAAAGGCATTGCGCATAAAAACGGCTGGACACTCAATACCGATGAGAAGCAGCTCATGACCGTGATCAAGGGACTGGTGCGCAATAAGACAAAGTTCGGCCGGCCCTACTGCCCCTGCCGGATCCGGAGCGGTGACGAAGAGAAGGACCGGGCAATCGAATGTCCCTGCATATACCATAAAGAAGAAATCGCAAAACAGGGTCACTGCCACTGCAACCTGTATTTCAAAGAGCCCCGATTTTTTTTATTTTTTCCCGGTATGCCCAACTATGGCCGATCCATCCAGAACCCGTTCCCCTGCGACCACCCCAGCAGGTTTTCTTCCGGTGACCGGTGACGTGCCACGGGTCCTCATCCTCGGCAGTTTTCCCAGTATACAATCACTCCGGCACCGTGAGTATTACGGCAACCCGCAGAACCATTTCTGGAAGATCATGGATGCGCTGTTCGCTATCGATCACCGGCTCCCATACCGGGATCGGGTGGCGTACCTTACCGGGCACCATATCGCACTCTGGGATGTCGTCCAGACGTGTTCAAGGAAAGGGAGTGCGGACGAAGAGATTAGGGAGCCGGTCTTCAATGATATCAGCGGATTCCTTACTGCCCACCCCACCGTGCGGCTTATCGTGCTGAACGGGATTGCTGCCGGCCGACACTACCACCGGATGATGCTCCCCCAAACCCCAGAAAACCGTATCCTGACATCAACGAGCCCGGCAAACACCCGGTATACCCTTGCAGAAAAAATGAGGGCGTGGGAGATTGTCCGGAAAACCTGCGAATAAGGAACAGCAACCGGGAAGGTTACCGCTCCATACGGAACTTTAAGAAGATGACATGGTAGATGGCATAGAAACCGACCAGCACCGCAGCGGTATACCCTAATATTGCAATCCACGAGACTTCCTTTGGCAGGGTGAACGAAGAGGACTGGAGGACCAGGGAAGATCCGATTACCAGCGAGGCAACGACCATACCGATCATCAGTTTATCGCTGGCCTTGTCAAGTGCCATCTGGAGTTTCTGGATATCGGTATCCACGATCTCAAGTTTGAACGTTCCCGTAGACAACCGCCGCAGCATCAGGTTGAGATTCCGGGGCATATCCAGCAGGGCGTCAACACCATCGAGGAGCGACGTGGATGCCCGTTTGACGTAATTGGCAGAGAGGGTGTTGGTATCGGCAAGTTTCATTAAATAGGGGGTGACCTCTTTGCCTAAGTTGAACTTCGGGTCCAGCCGGACGCCGATGTCAAGGACCATCATAAAGACCTTTAAGAGCAGCATCAGGTTCAAGGGCACTTTGAGCCGGTAGCGGCGCATCGAATCGGTAAGTTCGGTGACAACGAGCTTGAAGTTCAGTTGCGATACCTCGTCCCCGCCACCGAAATCGTGCATCATGATGTAGAGATCGTCCCGCAACGCCTCACGATCCTCTTCGACAATGACGATCCCAAAGCCCTCGAGGGACCGGAGCATCATCTCGATATCATCGGTGACCAGCGCAAAGAGCAGGTTGATAAAATTCTGCCGTTTCTCGGGCCTGAGGATCCCCACAATCCCGAAATCCAAAAAGACGATGTCTCCTTCCGCAGTGACAAACAAATTCCCCGGGTGCGGATCCCCGTGGAAGAAACCATCCTCGAAGATCATCTTGAGATAGGCATGGAATCCCCGCACCCCGATCTCGTGCGGATCGAGTCCCAGTTCGGTGATCGCTTCAGGGTCGTCTATCCTGACACCCTCGACAAACTCCATCACCATCATATGCGGAGAGGTAAACTCCCAGAAAATTTTCGGGAACCGTATGCCGGGCTCATCCCGGAAGTTGCGGGCCATACGCTCGACATTGCGGGCTTCACGGGTGTAATCAAGTTCTTTTACGATCTGGTGGGCGAAATCATCCACCATGCCGGAGGGGTTATAGATCCGGGTTTCAGGAAATACCGTCTCGATCCGTTCTGCCAGGGATTTGAGGATCGTAACATCGGTCTCAATGATCTCGCCAATACCCGGGCGCTGGATCTTCACAGCAACCTGGGTCCCGTCTCTGATGACTGCGCGGTGAACCTGTCCGATCGAGGCAGAGGCAACGGGTGTCTCGTCGATCTCAGAGAACCAGTCAAAAATATCCGGGCAGTTCTCTTCGATCACCGCCCGCACTTCAGAAAACGGGATGGGCTTGGCATGATCCTGCAGTTTTTTGAGCTGTTCGATCAACTCAGGCGGCAGCAGTTCCGTCCTTGTACTCATGATCTGCCCGAACTTGACAAAGGTCGGGCCCAGATCCTCAAGCGTGAGCCGCATCCGCTCGTATACGGTGGATGACTCCGGGGCTTTCCCGGAGGAAGGGAGCCGGAATCCGGCTCTACCGGGGAATAATTTTTCAAGCCCGATACTGAAGCCGTACTGACCCAGCACATCCATAATCTGCGCATACCGCCTGATACGGGTAACCATGCATATCTATTGGGAGTGGGGATACTTTAAAGGCGTGCTTTTTTTACGCCGTGGGAAATGGCACGGTGAAAGGATGTTAAAAATATGATTCACATCGCCCCAAGCATCACCGGCACATAAAAATGGCAGAGCCGTTTTCATAGTAAAAAAGTGCCGGAAGAAGGACTTTTATCCGGTCCCGATATCAACAAAAGTATCATTGTGGAGGATCCGTAGATCCAGGGGTTCAACCACCAGAAGCGGTTTTGTGATCTTGCCGACCACAGGATTTTTTGAACAGCAGCTGAAACTGTCGGATGCGATCAGCCATATCCCCGGGCAGATCTGTCCGGGAATGGTAACGGTTCCTTTTAACTGGATGCATGTCTTCGATCCATCACCCGAAACCGTGACCTGAGGTGTCGGACCTGGGGTGAGCGCTTTTGTAAAATAGGGAGTGGGAACAGGCGTTGCAGGAACAGATGTTGCATCGGTTTTTGACGTGCACCCGGCTGCAAGGATACAGAGGATGACGAGGAAAATGACAGGCTTAATGAAACGGCTGGTACAGGAAGTCATCAGGATTTACCGATCCTGTCGGAGGTAGATTCCAAAGAGATCGATGTCGCCTTTACGATATCTGCCATCCCCTGGAAGACTGGCACTGACCGCGATATCGCGGTAGGCCGCAGCAAGGTCACGATAATCCTTTTTGATCAGAGTCAACTGGGTGGAAACAGGCCCGTCTGCCCGCCCTTCAGAGCAACATGGGCTTCACATCGGCCTTCATGTTATACAGTACAGGATCCGCATCACCGATATCGAGAATCTGCTCAGTGAGCTGTTTGTTGATCCGGTCTGCCCGGGCAATGACCCGGTCTGCCTCATCGATCCGGAACTCTGCCGTTTTATCTTCGGACACCTGCCCCTGGAGAGCCGCAATACGGTCAGTAATTTCGAGCGAGCGATCCCTGATCATAAGGGAAGTAATATCAGCCTGGTCGAAATCTTTTGAATCAAGAGAAGATTTCAGCACGGCTTTTCAACTGGCAAAACGGTCGAGATAGGGTTGGGTACCGGTTACCGGAAATCCCTGGACCTGCAGGGTATCTAAGGTTTTTTGTATCTGTATGACCCAGGTATCGAATGCTGCCAGCTGGTGTGTGCTCCGGGTGGCCCAGTATGCATCTTTCTTCATCGCAATGTAGGGGTTGCCATTCACGGCCTTACCAGTCTGTCCCTGCAGGTCCCCGGTCTTTCCCTGGTGGGCGTTTATCTGATTTTTTGTCTCCCGGTTAAACGCGAGGACGGTATCCTGCATCAGGGAGGTCTGATTGTCCAGTGCCGGCAGGGACGTAATTGAACCGATGGCGGACTCGGCTTTCGAGAAATCCGAGTACAGGGTGGTCATTGTGCTGGGGTCTGCACCATAGAGCGTTTCAACATAGGTGAGGGATGCCACCATCTCTACATCAGACACCTCTGCCATCCATGCGAGGTTGGCCTGTTATACAGGGAGAGGACTGTCAGCGGCAGATAACCCGGGATCCGCTGCATGTGCAGGAACACAGGTGATGAGGGTAAGAAGGGTCAGGCAGGGTATTCCAAGGTATCCTGCCCGCAAAGAGTGACAATTCATGGTAATCCCCGGTCAGTCAGTTATCGCTGTGCTGCACACATGATACGGTACATTACCTACATATATCAATAAAAAGGTGTGTAAAAACAGGACGACGCCCCATCAGTTACGGCCAATCCCTGCCGTAGGGCGCCATCTCAACCGGTTTTAGAGAAGATGACGATCCTGTTGGTGTTGGTACCGTGTGCCATGTTATCCACACCCCAGATATTGGAGGTTTTGGTAAAGGTCTGCTGGTTGATCTGCACACATTCACACGCAAATCCCGCTGATATTCCCAGCGGTACCACCTGCTCTTCCAGCCGGATCGACCGCTTCCGCACCTCTCCCACCTCAAACGCGACATATCCTCCGGGGCGGGTGATGCGGTAGAGCTCAGAGAACACCGCACCCATCACCTCAGACCATGCCACAACCGTTCTTGCCATGGTGATCCGGTTGCCAATCTCCTTGTCATCGAGGCCATTGAACCAGCAGCGAAGCCAGTTGTCATCTTTATACTGGACAATATCAAGGAACGGGGGTGACGTAACCGTAAGCTGCACGGAATCTGCAAGAATTTCCGGGGTAGCCCGGGAGTCCCCGGTCAACAGCCGGGCGTTTTTGCCGGCATGGTTTAGGTTCTTCTGCTCATCGGAGGTAACGCTGCGCAGCAGGCTTTTTGTCTTATTCAGGATGATCCGGTGGGTGTTGCGGTACTCCGGCACCTGATTTCGTTTTGTATTGATTCGCTGCTGGCTCAGTTGAGATACCGCCTGGTTCGGGGGAAGGGTATAGACCGAGAAGAACCCGGGCGAATGCCCGGTAAGGCGGTTGGTTGCAACCATCGCAATCCAGCGATCGATCTGATCATCCCGCGATGCGGCTTGTCGTGCCAGAAGGTACCGTCGCAGGGTGATGATCTCCTTCTCGGTATCGGGATGGTAGAACATCGATACGTCAATGTCAGCGGTGCCGCACCAGGGCGGGATGGATGCCAGCCGTTTCTCTACTGCCTGGTAGTCGGGCGGAAAGAACCGGGGTTCGGTCATGATACGGGAGAGTGGATTTGCATCGTTTGCGATCGCATTGCGCCCCGCAAGCCCTGCTTCTATTACAGTTGTTCCCCTGCCGCTGAACGGATCATAGACAATATCGCCTTTTTTTGTCAGGAGACTGATGAAGAACCGGGGGAGCTGGGGCTTGAAACAGGCACGGTATGAGATCTCGTGAATGGAGGATGCCTGGCGCTGGCGGGACGTCCAGAACTCATTGGTGTATTTCCGGAGTGCCGGTTCCAATGGATCCAGGGGCTCAACCTGAGTAGGAACGCCGGTCTCACTGGTGAATCCAGCAAGAGTGTTGCCAAATCCTGTGCTGCCACGTCCTTTCGTTTCCAATCCCATCGTACTGTACAGGTTGTGTGGTGAAGGGTATATCCGCTCTGGTGGAAAATGAACAAAAATACGGATGTATATCGATACCGGGTGTTCAATATTGAAGATCAAAAAAAGTTATTTTCTCTTATCCCGTGTGGGCGCCCTCTGCATCGAATGCAGGGGGGTACCGGACGGTCCCATGCACGTCATCGAGCCCACCGGGTACCAGTTCGATCGCCATGAACGCCTCATCCGGGCAGGGGAAGGGGGCGGTGATCCCGAAGGTTCGGGCCTGGGTAAAACCGAACCGGGGATAATAACCCGGATGGCCAACCACGATCACGGCACGGTGCCCAAGTTGCCGGCAGGTATTGAGTCCTTCTTCCAGGAGTGCAGCGCCAACACCCTGGCACTGGAACGCCGGGTCTACGCCAAGCGGTGCCAGTGCACGGGCGGGTACGCTTTTGTGGGTTGCATCAGCAGATTCGATGGTGATCGGGGGGAAGAGCACATGCCCGATGATCCGGTCCTCATGAATTGCAACAAGAGAAAGATCTGCGGTAAAATCACCATCATTGCGCAGGGCATTGACAAGCCGGGCTTCGCCATCCTGCGCAAATGCATCGTTATGCAAGGCAAAAATATCCTTGATATCGAATGGGGTTTCCGTGCGGATAAAAAAAGATCCCATCATCTCCTATAGGGGTTTGGAGGATAAATTATTGACGGTAGTACCTCGTGGGGTCTTGTCGGCGATTCCCCGCATATGCGGTTCGTTTCTAAAAAAAAGGTATGAATAATTCAGTTATTCGTGAGCGGGCGAGGCAGATATTTTCCCGACCTGGAATGCCGCAATCACTGCTGCAATACCGCTTGCGATGGCAAACACACCGACAATTAACGGTATGAGTTCTGCTGCTACCAGGGGGAAGATCAGGATAATGAGACCAAAGATCAGGCTGATTACACCCAGTAAACCGTTACCGGCATCCTTTGTGGTAAATGCCTGGTACAGGTGGGCTGTGCCAATGAAACATCCCCAGAAACCAATAAAGATCGCAAAGAATGCGAGGATGAACACCGTGCTGTACAGGGGGTAAAGGAGAATGAGAATACCGGCGAGGACATTTACCACAGCCAAAAAGATCTTCAGTCCCATGTTGGATTTATCAACAGCGAGACTGCCAAGGGTGAACAATCCGCCCACCAGCCAGTAAGCCCCCATGAACGTGATCAGGAGGATCGTGGTTACGCCCGGGGTTGTTAAGAACATAATCCCGATGATTAAGGAAAGAAGTCCCCACACCATTACCAGCCACCATGGTAAAAGGCTCGTGCAGCAAGCGATTACCTCAGAGGCCTCGGTTGTTTCTTTTACGTCACTCATAATATGTTCACATTGTCCCTGAACATTTTATAATAGTATGGGTTTCATGGGGAGTATATGCACGACAGACCGCTGGTTGGGACGTGCAGGGGAAGGCGTGTTTACCCACCAGGAATCATAGCGTGTATCTGGGAGGAAATCCTCTATACCTGATGGAATGAATGCAACCCTGCGGACATATATTGATCTCACCCGGCTCCAGTTCTCGTTTGCATGGCCCCTGCTCTTCTGCTCCGGGTACCTCCTCGCCACGGTTACCTACGGGGGTTTCTCATGGTTTGCACTCCTGACAGTTGCCCTGTTCGGGTTTTTCGGGTTTGAAGCCGGGCTTGTGCTGAACGATTATATTGATCGCGAGTTTGACCGGAAGGATATCGAAACCGATAAACTGACGAAATACTGGAGAATTTTTGGCACGAGACCACTATCGACCGGACTCGTTTCCCCGCGTAGTGCAGTTACCCTTTTCCTGATCCTTGCTGCCATCACCGCATGCCTTATCCTTACCCTTCCCGCCCCGCATTCGGTCTACGTGATCATTCTGATGATTTACTGCTTTGCTATCGATATCTTCTACCAGGAAGAAAAACGAGAGCAGAAGTTCCCGTTTGCACAACTCATCGGCAGGACAGACTTTGCATTATTCCCGGTTGCAGGGTACCTGTGCATCGGCAGCCCGGACTTAATTGCGCTCCTGTACTTTGCGTTCTTCTACCCGGTTGCCCTTGCGCACCTCGGGGCAAATGACCTGATCGGTGTAGCAAACGACCGGGTGCGGGGCATGAACACGATCCCTGTCATTTTTAGTATGAACGGAACTGAGTACTGGAACGCCGGTTTTACCGCGGTTCATATCGTGACGGCCCTCATATTCATGACCCGACTTGGCTGGATCTCCCGGATTGGTATCCTTGCTGGACTCGCGCTCCTACTCTATGCCAATGTGAAGATCTTCAAAGACCGATCTCCGGATACTGCCCTGAAGGTGCTGCCGTGCTTCCATGTCGCGATGGTGCTGTACGCGGTGGGGATTGCGGCGGGGGTGTTGTTGTAAATGACACGAAAAACCGTCTTCACGATTACCATACCATGTGCAGGAAAATCCCCGGACTGATCCTGCACTCTTCTTTTTTGGCCCTGCACCATAGGTCCGGGGATCCGGGGCAGTATCTGTTGCCTCAATGAGGGGGGGTCGGGCGGTGTACTTTGTGTTACCACCCTAGCTTCTGGCTCTGGGGGAGGTGCAATCCTCCCGCGGGAAAACGAGGTCTTACGCGAGGAAACACCGATTAGATTTAGTAAGAACTTTTCACTCTGTCTCCCCCTTGTGCCACCAGTCCCCCAGAGTGTGATGGGGCACAAGAGGGGGAATTCGTTTAGAGTTTTCCCAAAATGTTACTGTTCACGTTTTTCACGATAGACAAAGAATCCACTATTTTTCATATCCTCAGCAACCGCTTATTCTCCCGGAGCCACTTCAGCCGCTGCTCATAATCCGGGATGATCGCCTTCACTTTCGCCCAGAACTTTTTCGAATGGTCGGGCTGGCTGATGTGGACGAGCTCATGAACCACCACGTACTCGATGATATCCGGAGGAGCCTGGAGGAGCCGCCAGCTGAAGTTGAGCCCCCCCGTGCTGGTGCAGGAACCCCAGCGCTGACGGGCATCCGAAATGCGGATCGTTGTCGGCACATGGCCCGTGGTCATCGAGAACCACATGCATCGGGCCTGGATCTCCCGCTGGGCCTCCTGCACGTGCCAGCATTTCAGCCGGTGCCTGATATCGGGGAGTAGTGTCCGGCACACGCACAGCCGGTCCTTCCGTTCAATGGGGCTGTTCCCGCTTTCCACGATATGCAGCGGGTAGGCCCGCCCGAGATAGAGGAAGGTCTCACCCTCCTCGTACTCGTGCACCGTTGCGGGGGGGCGCTGTTGAATCTCCCCCATCATCTTTTTGATCCAGCCGCTCTTCTCCTTTACAAACGTATTGATCAGAGCAGTTGGCGCTTTGTGTGGCGCCCGTACGATCAGGTGCCCGTCCGGTGTGATGACAAGGGCAATGCTCCTGCGGCGGGAGCGGACTATTTTTTCGATGGTGATATTGTCCATGGCAGAATCAGTGACAAGAGTACTCTGAACCGGGATCTAAAAAATAGGTGCAGGATCTGACAATCACAGATCAATGGGTTTTCGTACCGGTCGTGCCATCGCTGATCACTTTCCCGTCCTGAAGACGGATGATCCGGTGGAAATAGTCCTTGTGCCAGTCCTCGTGCGAGACCATCACGATCGTCTGCTGCATCTCCTCGTTGATCTCCCTAAAGAGGCCGAGCCCCATCCGGGAATTTTCCGTGTCGAGATTCGCGCACGGCTCATCAGCAAACAGAATATCGGGTTTATTCACGATCGCCCGGGCGATCGAGACCCGCTGCTGCTGGCCGCCCGAGAGTTCCCGGGGAAGATGATCCTGTCGGTCGAGCATGCCGATCTTTTTGAGGATGTCGACACTTGCCTTACGGTACTGCTCCTCGGTGCTGTCCTTCCGCAACATCGCCGGCAGGGAGACATTCTCCATCACCGTAAGATCCGGGACCAGCGCGTAATCCTGGAAGACATACCCGAACTTGTAGAGCCGGAACATGGTCTTCTCGTAATCGGTGAGGAGGGACATGTCCGTCCCGTCAATCACGATGCTGCCGGACGGGGGTATGTCCAGGAGGACCAGCATGTGCAGGAGCGTGGTCTTGCCGCTCCCGCTCGCCCCCATGATCCCAAGGAACTCGCCTTTAGCGATGTCCAGCGTAACACCATCGAGCGCCCTGACTTCCACATCCCCCATGCGGTAGATCTTCTGCAAATCTTCAATGGCGATCATGGCATCAGGCCCTCATTGCGGTCTGAATATCTTCGCGCGACACTTGGTAGGCGGGGACATACCCGGCCACAATCGCCGCACAGAACAGGATCACGGAATTAATTAGAAGATCCATGGGGGTTATGTACAGAGTGGCAGACCATTCAGGAGTGACGACGGGGTGAATTGTCATGTACGTTGCGAGGGCCGGCGTAACAATGATCCCCAGGATAATACCCAGTATGCCGAGAATGATCACCTGGAACCCGTAGTTGTGCATGATAACTTCCTTGTCCACGCCGACTGCCTTTAAGATCCCGATGATCAGGATGGTTAAGATCACGCTCTACCGGCTTCCCCGCTGGAGCGACCGCAGTGCCAGCAGGAACGTGACCTTTAATTCTTTTTTACCCATGGGAACGTCCCGTCACCATTCTTTGAAGGCAGGTACCAGTACCGGTACGCGAGGAATCCGAGAACACCCAGGATAATAAGCATCAGGATAATGTTCCCCGAATTATCTGCGGCAGGTACTCGCATATTCATCTGCCGGCTCATCGTGTGGACCCCCATATCATCGGTATAAGTAATCGTAAGATTATAGGGGTGATTGCCTGCTTTTGCACCTTCGAGAAGGAAGATTGCGGGAGCATCGTTCCCGGGCTTGATCTTGCCGATGAATGCCTCTTTCATGCCTTCCGCCGGGAGGTCGATTGTTGCCGATACCTGTTTTGCCTCGCCGGTTCCGGTGTTCTCTATTCTGATGGTCAGATCAAAGGGAGTGTTTTCGGTAAGGCGTGGCGGATTGATATCCACGGATACAAAACCCAGTTCTGCCTTGCCTTTCATCATCAGATCGATCCCGGTTGTCTGTGTGCGAAGAATCCCGTCGATGGCATTGTAACTGATGGTAACCGGTATCCGGACAAGACCGGCGTCTGCTTTCTTATCAGAGAGAAATACCAGTTGTACCGTTTGTTGCTCCCCTCCATTGATAACTCCGAGGTGGTAGAGATCGGCGTTCTTCGGGGCGACCACCGTGCTCATATTCTCGATTTTTACCGTCACATCATCGGCAATGGTCTGCCCCGCATTCCGGATGGTGAGGGTCACCGGTATCTCTTCACCGGGGTTTGCCGTACCGTCAAGCGACGTGTCCATGATCAGAATGGTCTGCCTCTCGATTCCCACCGCGGTGTTGACATTTACGGGAACGGGATACCGGGTGCTCTTTCCCTCGGTGGTATCAATCCAGACTTCAGGATAACACATGCCGCTCTTTGAGGGTGCACGAATCGAGAAGGTGATGGGGATTGACTGCCCCGGCCCGATCTCGCCAACGCGATCGAATGCCTTACTCAGGACTTCAATGCCATTTCCTTCAAGTCTGACACTTTCAATATTGACATTGATATCCATCGTTTTTGTAGTATCATACTCCGTATCCGCCGACATCTGTCCTATCTTCTGGACAACTGAAGCACTGGGGGCTGTATTTTTTACCGTAATAGTCATTGTGCCGAAGCTGTCGGGCATAAGCACGGATGGATTCACTTTATAATCGGTGATCGTTACGGTGGGTTCACCATCTGCATGGACCGGAGGCACAAACATGACCATAAGTCCAAACAGGATAAGGAATCCCGCAAGAGTAGTTAAAAATCTCATAATTTCGTTCCGGTTCTGAATATTAACGTTCATACAGCCTCCAGAGAGATTGAACCTATACCCTGCCTGATCTAGCAGGTGATTTGCGGGGCGTCCTGTCGTTCAGGCCGGGTCACGTACGTGTCGCCTTCCACGATGAGGCCGTGCACGTCCGTATCGCCAATCCCCCGGTGGACCCGTATCCGCAGCGGGTATTCTTTTGGTACACTGATGACAAGATGCCCGACGCCGTTCTTGATCTCGGCATCGGAACCTCTTCCGGTATAGCCGGCAAGATCGATGCGAGTCTCGCCGGCCCCGTTCCTGACCCGGAGGCCGGTGAGGTTGAGAGTGCCAAGGGCAAGGGTGGTTCATCCGGCCTTGTTCATGACCGCGAGCGCTACCGTGACCTCCCGGTTGATCCCGATCTCCATTGCGGGTGTTGATTCATCGGACCACTAGGAGGTGGCAAACGCATGCCGCCCCCGGATCCTGACCAGTTTACCCATACCATCGACAGAGCTGGTGAGTGTTGGCCGGGCACATGCTGTGCCATTACGGGTCGTGAGGTCTACCAGGTTCTGGCCGCCGCTTCCGTCCCTGATGCTCAGCTCGCCGGCTCCAAACTGCACCTGGAGATCCAGGTACTGTGCACCATCTCTAGGGATCATTGTGGTTGAGGGGCCGGGTTCCCCGTCCCGGTCTGGTCCGTCCCCTCCCCGTATGATCCGGATATTCCATTTCAGGTACCGGATACCGATACGGTAGAAGAACCGGACAAGGCATAATCCGGCCATGACTAGGAATACCCCCACGATCGAGATCGCGATTGAGATAAAGATCCCGACCAAGGGTGACGACCACGGCGTGGAAACGGTCATCCCCAACATCTGGAGGAGCGAGACAAGAAGCAGGAGCGGCCCGATAACTACGAGAATGAGGTCTGATACAAAGATCACGGTGAGCAAGGCGATGAGGATGATGAACGGGAGCAGGACAACGGCAAGGTTGAAGAGACCGAGTCCCAAAGTGGCAAGGACCGCGCTCCAGATATTCCCGGCCTGCGGGCCTGCTCTGCTTTCTTCACCAGGTACGATGCCCGGATCTCCCTGGCAACGTCATCAGGAGCACCGAGTGCCCTGCAGAGGTCTTCCTCACTGCGCCCTTCAGACTTCCCTATACTGAAATGCTCGGCGTAATCTTCAAGGATCTCTTCAAGGTCCTCCCTGCTGACATGCCCGGTGAGCTGGACCCTTAATCTGTGGATATATTCCTGTTCATTCTGCAGCATCATTTTTCCCCACAAGAAGTGCATTTACCCCTGTTGTAAACCGCAGCCATTCCTCTTTGAGTTCATGTTCCTCTTTCCTTTCACTCTCGGTCAACCGGTAATACTTACGGGGGGGGTCCCTCTACGGACTCCTGGAGATAGGTGGTGACAAAACTCTCATCTTTGAGGCGACGCAGGAGCGGGTAAATAGTGCCTTCCGAGATATCGATTCTCTTTGAGATCTCGTTGACAAGTTCGTACCCGTAACAGTCCCTTTGCGCCAGAACAGAGAGGACACAGATCTCAAGTACGCCTTTTTTGAACTGGATATTCATGGGATCTCCCTGATAACCTGCGCACCCTGACCCCGGTTTAAGGAGCGGAAACGTCCAAGATGTCAGACGTGGTTCCCGTCCGGGGGGTTTGACTGAGGGTTTTTTTAGTTTTTGGGTACGCAAGCCCCAGTGTTTAACACGGTATCTTGCAATGCAAGATATTTACTATTACTATGGTTCATTGGTGTAAAAGGTAATTGACCGGTGCGGGGAAAGTAGAGATATCATGCACACCATTCGGGAACACCCGGGGATTTGTCCGTAATACAGAGAATGGGGGGATGGCAATAATCGTCTACATCGGGGAAAAAAAACAGAACGGCAGAAACGTTGCAGGATCAACCTGACTTTGGGAGGAACGGGGGTACTATACCACCCGTAATGAGACACGGCCGGCTACATCTCCCGAACGAATCGCCCGCTGGAGATGTCGGGACAGCGCAAGCGCATGAACATCGGATACAGGAATACACCCCGCGATCCCAGGGGGTCCCGGTTACGAGGAGGCCGGCCGGACATCCTTTTCACTTGTGGGGATGATGCAGACAACACTGCCGGGAATGAGGGCCTCAAGCGATCCTTTTAAGGAATTGATGTACCCCTGCATATCCCCAACCTTCTGCTCCGGATCGAACCCGAGGAAGATATCGATATAGATCCTGCTCCCGGACCGGCGCGAGCGGACACCATGGAAATCAAAGTATTTGTCAAACGAGGAGCTTAGTTCCCGTAAGATGACGAGTTGGAGCTCCTCTTCAAGGGTCTGATCAAAAAGATCCGGAAGGGAAGAAGAGATCTCCCGGTATCCCGCGAGCAGCAGGAACCCGATAATGACAAAGGAGACTGCCGGATCGATATACACTGACCGAGAGTCCCAGCGCAAAGACGACCAGTACATCTGATAAGGTCTTGGCCCGCCGGAGCCGCCACTGGGCCTCCATGATAGGGGAGGGCTCTTTTTGCGCCAGACGATAATTTTTCTTCCAGTGGTACGAGTCCGCGATACTGGCGAGGATCATGACAGGGATCCCAATGGTTGCTGCGTCCATATCGAAACGTTCAGGGGCAACAATCCGGTGGAAAATGAAGAGGAGGAGGATTATGAGGGATACGAGCATCACGCCACCCGTGATGATCCGTGTTAAGGATTCGAATTTTCCCATTCCGTAATCGTACGTGAACTTCCCCCCCATGGTCACCCTCCTGATGATCAGAAGGGCAAAGGAGGTGGCAAGCATCTCGTTTGCACACTTGATAATATCTGCCAGCAGGGTTAAGGATCCGGATTCGATATAAGCTATGGACTCCGGGATCAGGATGAGGAGATCGATGCAGAGCCCGGTAAAGACCAGCTTCTGCGGGGATTCTCCGGTTTCACCTGTTCCGACACTGATCTCATCGCTTACCATGTTTGTCTTTACCTGTATGACCGGAAAACTAAAAAAACTTCAGTGAGACTGCTCGTGTAAAAGGGCAGATGTGAAGATAACCCGGGATGATTCTTTAAAGGTTGCAGAAAGGAGCGTTTTAATAAAGGCAGGCGTTTTTTCGCGCAGGGTAATTTTGCTGGAGCGCTAAAACATGTTCTGACGATCAGATTTGATACAAAGAAGCAGGTATAGTATCATACATTTCGGACTACGGATCGGTGATCTGATCATAGTCTTCAGAGATACCTTTTAAGGGTAATTTCTGGATATAATCATAGGATCGCGCGATGATCTCTATGAGTTTTTATTCATTCGGATACCCGGCGACGAGACGCTGGATTTCACTGATACTGGGCAACTCATCGCTGAATTTGTAATATTCCGTCACGCTTTTCCCTGCACGAATTTTTTTTTTGTCGGCATATCGTCATTCACACGAATGGCGCTGTATGCCATAGTACATTGAAAAAATGTATTCATACAGATACTTGTAATGATCGAAATGAGTTCCGCCGGGTTTCTCTGACGATAAAAATGGAGTGATTGGAGCGTTGCCTGTGATTGAAAATCGTTTGTGAGGTTCCCGCCTTCGGGGGTCGCCCGGCCGACTCGTCAGGGGTGGCGGCATTCATCCCAACAGCATATTCCGGGCCTGCTCAAAGATAAGCATGGCAAGGTTGCGGTAAAGACGGGTGCAGAGCGTTCAGGCACGTTCAATGCGGTGAACTGACCAGACTCCTGTTGTTTTTTTTCAATCAAAGTCTGCTCAAAAAAATAAAATCAAGATCCGATTTTAAAATTTTACCCTGTAGAAAACCTTGCTCCAGACAAATTGTATGAACCTGTCAAGGTTCGCGAGAATGCTCTTACATGAGATTTCCTTCATCTGGATCTGATATATACGGGATTTCAAGTCAGCCCCGTATCTTCTTT